>CAZOYZ010000785.1:0-2242 GCA_964584045.1 uncultured Prolixibacteraceae bacterium
TGGTAAAACAGGTACGCTCCCAATCGCAGGAGGCGCCCAATTTTTTAAGCTGTTCGAGGATAATGCCGCCGTGTTTATGAGTCCAGTCCCAGGCATGTTTCAGAAACTCATCCCGGTTCAGGTCTGCTTTGGTAAGGCCTTCCGCCTTCAGTTTGTTCACCACCTTGGCCTCAGTGGCAATCGAGGCGTGGTCGGTCCCGGGAACCCAGCAGGCATTTTTGCCAAGCATGCGTGCCCGGCGGGTCAGAATATCCTGGATCGTATTATTCAGCATGTGCCCCATGTGCAGTACCCCGGTGACGTTGGGCGGGGGAATGACGATCGTGTAGGGCTCGCGTTCGTCCGGAACAGAACGGAAAAAGCCATTTTCCATCCAATATCTGTACCATTTGCTTTCTACTTCACCGGCTTTGTATTTGCTGGGAATATCCATCATATCAGCTTAAAAAAATTCCAAGTTCCAAATTTCAAAACACCGAATTCAAGATCAGGGAATTCCAACTCCCGGATTCCTGTTCGGCCAGCAAAAGTAAAAAAACTTTGCAGAAAAAGACGTTAAACGGAGTACAAAGACGCAAAGAAGGAAAAAGCCATGAGTCGCAGGCCGTGGTTCATGTTATTTTTTAACAGGCTGATGATAACAGATCGGATTGTAAGTTGTATCTTTGGCGCCCGGATATCTATTTTTGAAACATGCCAACCACATCCATAAGGGGAAACAAGATGCCTGATTCACCGATCAGGAAACTCGTTCCTTTAGCTAACAAGGCAAAGGAAAGAGGCCGTAAAGTGTATCATTTGAACATCGGCCAACCCGACCTGCCGACCCCGGAAAAAGCGCTGGATGCAATCCGGAACATTGACAGGAAAATATTAGAGTACAGCCCAAGCGAGGGAATTTTATCCTTACGTCAAAAACTTGTGAAGTACTACCAGCGATTTAAAATTGATGTTCATGTCGAGGATATCATCATCACGGCAGGGGGCAGCGAGGCGGTGACCTTTGCATTCATGTCGTGCCTGGACCCGGGCGACGAGATCATCGTCCCTGAACCGGCCTATGCCAATTACGAAGCATTCGCGATCGTTGCCGGGGCAGTGATTAAATCGATCCCTGCGACCATTGATGAGGGTTTCAGCTTACCACCTGTTGAAGAATTTGAAAAACTGATCACCCCGAAAACCAAGGGGATCATGATCTGTAATCCAAACAATCCGACAGGTTATCTTTACACGCATTCGGAGATGAATGCGATCCGCGATCTGGTCAAAAAATATGATCTTTTCCTTTTCTCGGACGAGGTTTACCGGGAGTTTTGCTATACCGGTGCCCCTTATATTTCTGCGTTTCATCTGGAAGGTATTGAAAAGAATGTGATCCTGATCGATTCCGTCTCCAAACGTTACAGCGAATGCGGCATCCGGATCGGAGCATTGATCTCGAAAGACCCCGAGGTACGACGCAATGTCATGAAGTTTTGCCAGGCCCGTCTGAGCCCGCCGCTGATCGGACAGATAGTCGCCGAAGCTTCGCTTGAAGGAACGGAAGAGTACCTGATGGATGCCTATAATGAATATGTTGAACGACGCAAGTTCCTGATTGACGGATTGAACAGGATTGACGGCGTGTACTCGCCAATCCCGATGGGAGCGTTCTACACCCTTGCCCGGCTTCCAGTTGATGATGCAGATAAGTTTTGCGCATGGTTGCTTTCGGACTTTGAATATGAGAATGAAACCATTTTCCTGGCTCCGGCGTCAGGGTTTTATACCACCCCGGGATACGGGAAAGATGAAGTCCGGATCGCCTATGTACTGAAAAAGAATGATCTGAAAACGGCTTTGAAAATCCTGGAAGAAGCATTAAAGGTTTATCCCGGAAGAACCAGATGACAGCCGGGAAGAAGCTGCACTTCAAAGGCCACCTTTTTTCAGGGGACTTTCCGTATTTTGAAAGCTGAGGCTTTAAACGAACTTGTTCGTATATTTGCCGGGAAGAAGAAGCGCCGGAACGATTAATAAATTGAAAAAATGGAAACAATGGCTCTGAGTATATTATTTGTCAGTGGCGGTGAAATTATCCTGGTCATGCTCGTTGCCCTGCTTTTTTTCGGTTCAAAGGCCATCCCCGATATTGCAAAAACGTTGGGCAAGGGTATGAGGGAATTCAGGAAGGCGACCAACGATATAAAGCGGGAGCTTGAAGAAAATACCAGTGAGATCAAAAAAGATATCAGGGAGA
>CAZOYZ010000786.1:0-2240 GCA_964584045.1 uncultured Prolixibacteraceae bacterium
GCCGACAACTCCACATCAAACGTACTGCCCCTGAAACCGAACCCTTTGACGGTTATTTCCCCGTTTTTTACCAGCTGGGGACGGATGAACAACTGGCCGTTGTATTGAGGCTGAAACCCGATTACCCCAAAAAGAATGGCTTCGGCCCCTCCAAGGCCGGACACCACATTCGCGCGTTTGTGCTGAGGGCTGACCGGTTTGTCTGTAAAATGTTCCTGGGGATAATAAATCAGGTGCTTTCCCATCCAAAAGTGCCGTTTCAGGATGTCCCAGCCCAGGTCGGGCTTATTTTTTTCATACATGATCAGTGCCAACTGCGGACCGTCGCCGGTATAAGCGCCTCCTCCCGACCAATCCGTATCCAAAACCTCATAATGAACGTGGTCTTCCTTTGAGATGCTTGTAATCCCATAGTCGCCAAGAAAAGCTCCGTCGCGCAGGTGGGCCGTCAGCTTCTCCTCCATCCCGGCGGTACAGATCCCTGCCCGCAGGGCATCGTAGGCCTGAATGGAATAGACCACATCCTTAAAACCGTCAGGGTACACGGAGGCAAACCATCCCGCCTTGCTGTCCCACAGCTCTTTCCGGATGGCCTGTTTTATCTCTTCGGCTTTTGTATTCCAGCTTTCACATTCCGTTTCAGGGCAACCAACCAGCCTGCCCATCGCTGCCAACTGTTTCAGACACCAGCTTCGTTCGGCATTGGGACTTACCACGTAGTGCTCCCATCCTGTCCCGCGCATTTCAAGCAAATTATGCTGAACCCCATAATCGATGAGCTGATTTTCTTTTTGCAGTTTTTCATTGTTTAACACCAGCTTCTGCACAGCAGTAAACAACTCATTTTCGGGGCCAAGAAACTTAAAGATATTGGAAACAAGGCTGGTGTAGGCCCACGGACTATAGGAATATTTTACACCCGTTCCTTTTCCGTTCAGGGTATACGCGTAAAACTGTTCAAGGTCGATGTTCCCCATCATTTTTGCAACATTGACGACTGCCGAGTCGAGCATCAGCGTGACCATCTGGGGTACATAACCGGCAATATCCCATAAGTAAGCGCACATACCGCCTCCATCCATTCCAGCTGTCGAAAGAAACGGATTGAACAGATACGACGGGTTTTCCCAGATACAAACCAGTCCGCTGATAACCGAACGCCTGTAGTAGTCCTCCAATCCTTCGATATTGCTTTCGAGCAACGGGATGTTTTTTGTATAAAGCGCCAATCTCTTTTCCCAGGCCCGGGTCGAAATTTCCGTCATCTCCGCGGCATTAAACCGGACGGGCATGGGGTCTCCTTTCTTTCTCATCACCACAGAAAACCAGGATACGCTTGTTTCACCAGGCAAAATCACCGTTTCATGATTTTCCCGGAACAGCGCAATCGCCGCAGACTCGTTTGCCCAGACGTTTGCTGAAGCTTGTTGCGCTCCGGAGGCATTTGCCCGGGGAACGCCGAATCCCCAGTTTTCGAGAGGTATTACTGACGGGGCGCCCGGCGCCGGTTCCGGAAGCAGCCTGACCCGTACCGCCCGGTCTGCCCGGTTTGTGATGCTCACTTTTTCGATCACGCCGGCTTGTCCAAACATGGGAATCAGCTCGGAGGTTACGCCCAACGAAACCAGTTTTCCGTTTTTCAGGTGGTGATAGGTACCCTGGCGTTCAATCTTGTGCGGATACCAGGTCCCGCCGGCATAAAGAAGTCCCACATCGCCCTTACCATAACTTCCCGTGTCGCTTATTTTGAAGGAGTCAACCTCCATCGAGATCCTCATCCGGAAGTTTTTGGCCGCAAACGGTGGCGAATAAAATTCGTTCACGCCCAAAACGGTCAGGCATTCCGGATTGACGGTGGTATATCCGCTGTTCACCCAGATGTGGCTTGCGCCCGAGGTGACCTGTTCCAGAGGAATGGCGAAATGTTCGGGCTTAAACTTGCTGCCGGCAATACTGTGTAAACTGATCGCCAGGCCAAAAAAAACAAAAAGTCGCTTCATCGTTTTCATCTAAGTTCAGTAAAAAGCGAAGGGAGAATTCGCCGGAAAATCCGGGATCCTCCCTTTGTTACTTACTCTCAATAACCCGTGTTTTGCGTCAGATAATCGGGCTTTAAGTTCACTTCGTCAGAAGGTATCGGGAACAAGACTTCATGATCCTCAATGGAAGCACTTGGGATGCGGGCTCCATGAGGATAAAAATCGTTCAGGGTACTTTTAAGATAGCTGAACCCCCGGTAA
>CAZOYZ010000787.1:0-2226 GCA_964584045.1 uncultured Prolixibacteraceae bacterium
AAAAAATTGCAAATACAAACTCATTTACGTTTGACTGCAATTTTTCCGTGCCTCAAAGCTGAAATTTTTTCAAAAAAAACAGACCGGGAGCTGCCCGGATGGCCTTAAACTACTGTTTTATAAAGGATTTATCCATGAACATCAGTTATTCAGGCACCACCAAATAAGAAAGCCCAGGAAGTGCTCCATCTCAAGGTGCAAAAAGGCCAGCGCCTTTCTCATTTGCGAATCGACGGTGTTTTCCGAAATCTTTAATCGGACAGCGATCTCTTTATAGGTCAGTCCGTCCAGGCGGTTCAGCTTAAAGATCTCTCTTCTTTTTTCGGGCAACTGATTGATCAGCCCGAAGATCTTTTTCTCCAGTTCCGAATATTCCACGGCAGCAAATGTGTCCCCATTGCCCGGATGCCTCTCTTTCGACAGGAGATACAATTCTTCAAGATATTTTCGCCGGTGCAACCTCTTCCGCATCACATCGATCACCAGATTCCTCGCAATTGCAAAAAGGTAAGCTTCAAAATTTTTATCCGGGTGAATGAATTTCCGTGTTGACCAAAGCTTTAAGTAAACTTCCTGAAGAACACTCTCTTCATCTTCGTCCTTTGGCAACGCTTTTCTGAGAAATCCCTTCAACTTGCCTTTACTCCTGTTAAAGATCTGTTCAAAAGCTTTCTCATTGCCCAGGATAAAATGTTCAACGGTTTCTCTTTCAATATCTAAGTCAGATGATTTCAATCGCTTACGGTTTATTAAAGTCAGCCGGTTTCAAATTTTATAACTTTTCAGGACTAAGTTATCCTTTACCTCATCCCACTCCAGTAACTGTTCCGGATTCTCGTAAGACTTTTTAATCCTTTCCCTGACAATATTTTTGTGTTCTTCCGGAATTTCCACTTCTTCTGCTACTTCAAATCCAAGGTGTTTGATAAGCTCCATAAAAAACTTAAACTTTTTATCCGGTATTTTAAGCGTAACTTCTTTCATACTGACAATTTTTCTCAAATTTACAAAAATCAGAGTACATAGGATACTTAAACTGGCCTATTCACTCCCTGCTCCAAAAACCCGTTTGACGGCTTCCAGATAGCCATATCCGTACAGGGTGCAAGGCTGAAGATAACTGGTTTCGGTCCATTCGTTCCAACTGTTGATGGTAATTAACGGGACCTGATCTGGATGTGCGTCGGCATACGCTTTGGCCCTGACCAGCGCTTTTTCAAAATTTTCAGGGGTATTGTTCTTCACAACTCCCGACCGGAACATTTCAAAACGCGGATTATTATCCCATCCAACCGAAACGTGTGCATAATAGGGAATTTCAAAGTCATTGTCAATTGAATTCCACTCGTTCTCCACATCGTTCATGATCTCATTGTAATCGCGGTCTACATTGGTAAAATGCACAAACTGGTAATGCGTGGCACCGTCAAAGCCCAACTGCTTCACGATTTCCTTTTGTGTCCCCACGTTGTCCCCGGCAATCCCGGTCACACCCGACCCATTCCTGCGCAGGGTCAACTGAAGGTCCAGACCTTTGAATCCGGCCTTTACCGTCTCCTTCCGGAACCATTCCAACGCCTCCTTCGTCTCTTTGATCCCGCCCAGTCCCTGGATCAGTTTATCCAGTTCATAGATCATAAAGGCAGGCTTACCGTTCACCTTGTAATAAGAAGGATGTGAAAAGTATTTTTCGATCACCCGGTGGCAGATCACTTCAAACTCGTCGCGGTCGACCGATCCCTTCCAGATGAGGGCATCGTTGGGCTTGCCGGCATTACGTTTATCCCAGGTCATGTTGACATCATGATTGGCCCACATCAGGTAAAACTTCACCCGGTCGTTGTTTCGCGCTTTCAGGTAGCCGTCATTCAGATGTCCCTCCAAAAAAGGCATCCCGTCGTACCAGTACCAGTCGAAGATGAATACGTTCACCCCATGATCGGCTGCAGCGTTGATCTCCATTTCGGCCACATACGGATCGGCTTCATTGATGTATCCCCAAAGCGGATACCGGGGTTGTTCGTGTCCCTTGAATTTGGCTTCATTATTTTTGACCGTCTGCCATTCGCCGATTCCGTCGGGCCAGAATATTTTGGCACGGTCGTCCGGATGGTAGGATGGCCACACAAAAGCGGCAATATCATAATGCTGCCGTTTTTCCTTGTTTTGTCCGCGGACATTCAGCATCCCGGTTCCTGTCATCAATCCCAGCATGATGAACAGGGC
>CAZOYZ010000788.1:0-2223 GCA_964584045.1 uncultured Prolixibacteraceae bacterium
CTTGAAACAGAGGAATTTACCTATGTGAATGCAAATCAGTCGGAGATGGAGGGTATCGAACTGACGTCGTCTTTCAACGTGGGGAATCTGTTTGACCAGGCGTTTAAACTGGAATTTTACTCAAACTGGACCTGGATGCTGAAAAATGAATATGAGGAAGACAGTCCTTCCGGAAAAATAACCCGGGAGATGTTTTATACCCGTAAATCGAACGGTAATTTTGGAATTATTTATGGACCAAAGCCGTTCCTTTCGATGCAGCTCAACGGCCGGTACATCGGATCAAGGCTTGAACCGGACGGACTGACTTCGCTCAGACCTGAACTCGGGGACGAGGATTATTATACCGGAGGTGGATATACCGCGGAGGACAACGTTTTGAAACACCCGGGTTACCTGCTGTTCGATTATTCAATCAAATATAGCTATAACAGCCATATTGACTTTGGGATTACGGTCTCTAACCTGCTTGACGAAAACTATTCGGAGAAAGATGGTTACAACATGCCCGGACGAAGTATTCTGGCAAGGGTGACCTATAAATTTTAAAAAGAATAAGCATGGCGAAGCTCACATTCATCACAGGGGGAGTCCGGTCAGGGAAAAGCCGGTTTGCCCAGCAACTCGCAGAACAGCGGTCTGATCATCCTGTTTACCTGGCTACGGCCCGGATTTGGGATGATGACTTTGCCTTGCGCGTAAAAAATCATCAGTCGAACCGTGATCAGCGCTGGCAAACCGTGGAGGAAGAAAAATGGCTGTCAACACATGATCTCGAAGGCAGAACTGTTTTGCTGGATTGTATCACGCTTTGGCTCAACAACTTTTTTTATGACAATCAAAATCAGGTAGAGGTAACACTCGAAGAAGCTAAAGAAGAATGGAAGAGGTTTGTTGCTTACGATATGGACCTGATTGTGGTCAGTAATGAGCTGGGAATGGGAGTGCATCCGGAGAATGAGATCGCCCGTAAATTTGCCGATGTCCATGGATGGATGAATCAATTTATTGCCCGTCAGGCCGATGAGGTTTACCTGATGGTGGCGGGTATTGAGGTGAAAATCAAGTGAACGGCGACCGGAACACGGAGCAGGGAAGAGGGTGACAAGGTAGCAAGGTAACACGGTAAAGCGGCATAGAGCATGGCGCATAGTGCACAGCGCAAAGAGGAGGATGGAGAAAGAACAAAAACAGGAGTAGGGAAGATGTTGAGGATATTTAAAGAAAGCGTATCAGAGGAGCCTGCGACGGGCAGGGATGAAACATTCAAAACTTGCTATTCGCAGTAAAGAAAAAAAATAATCTTATCATGACTTTAAAAGAACAGCTTCAACGCAAAATTGATCTGAAGACCAAGCCCACAGGAGCCCTTGGTCAGTTGGAAGAGATCGCCCTCCGGGTGGGATTGATCCAAAACACGTTGTCACCGGAACTGAAAAGACCGACCATTTTGGTTTTTGCGGCCGATCATGGGATCGCCGATGAAGGTGTGAGCCTCTATCCGAAGGCGGTGACCTGGCAAATGGCTTTAAATTTTTGCACGGGTGGCGCCGCGGTGAGTGTGTTTTGCCGGCAAAACGGCATCGTGATCAAGGTGATCGATGCAGGGGTGGATTATGATTTTCCGGAAGGCTCTCCGATCATTAATGCCAAGATCGCCAGAGGTACGGCCAATATGATGAAGGAACCTGCCATGACACCTGAGCAATGCCGGCAGGCGATGGCAAAAGGAGCGGAGTTTACGGGTGCAGAGGCAGAGGCCGGCTGCAATATCATCGGCTTTGGAGAAATGGGTATTGGCAATACTTCTCCGTCATCCCTGTTAATGCATAAGCTGATGAACCTGCCTGTTGAAGTATGTACGGGTAAAGGGACCGGCATGACAGGGGAGAAGCTTGACCATAAGACCGCTGTGCTGAAAGCTGTTTCTGAAAAATATCATCCTCAGACTGTTGAGGAGACGCTGGCCACTTTCGGCGGATTGGAGATCGCCATGATGGTCGGTGCGATCCTGGAAGCCAGACGACGTGGAATGGTCATTCTTGTTGATGGATTTATTGCTACTGCAGCGACGCTGACGGCCGTCCGCCTTGATGCTTCCGTGAAGGAAAACTGTATTTTCTGCCATACTTCCGAAGAACGGGGACATCAGCTTATCCTGGACTACCTGGAAGCTAAGCCGGTGCTGAATCTGGGCATGCGCCTGGGCGAAGGCTCCGGCGC
>CAZOYZ010000789.1:0-2221 GCA_964584045.1 uncultured Prolixibacteraceae bacterium
GGAAAAACAATACGCCCATCCTCTACTTCAGCATTTCGCAACAAAAGAGGAGAACAAGCGTCAAAAGCATAACCCCGCTTATCCGGCAAAACTTCAGTGCCCTCAAACGCCGATAGCGGCGCCCTGAACACGTGGGGCGCACCCTCCGGTGCCAGGTAGAGAATATCGGCAACCGCCTTTCCCTGTGAAAGCAGGAACGAGCATCTCGACACATACTGATGATAAGCCGGTACCATCGGCCACCAGGTCTGTCCACGGTCCCAGTGCACGCCATAGGGCCCCATTGTCACACCGGGCTTCAATCCGTCGCCATAAGGTTTGTGGGCAAACGTATGATAAACAAGCCGGTTAATGCCCGCGCAGAAAGCCCAGTCGCTTTGGTCTTTCATATTTCCCGGATATTTTTTCCAGGCTTCCTGCGAACCGGCGGTAAAAGCTTCGGCAGCCACCACCGGTTTGCCCTGAACATGGGCGATGGAAGTGGCCTCCACACAACTGAATGACGAATTAAATCCAAACCCGTCTGTCCAAAACTCACACATGGGAACATCAGCCACACTTCCCAGGTCAAGGTCGGCTGCGGGGTTCATATCATAAGGTTCGATGGACAACGTAAAGCCATGCCTCCGGCCAAGTTCCTTAAACCGCTCAGCATGATTTTCGCGTATGAGTTCGTCTGAGGTTACGCGAACATCCCACAAAAAGCGTTCACTGATCTCCGCGCTTTCCACGGGTTGTCCGGCATAGGCGGGAAGATACAAAAACGGGTCATACCCTCTCCTCTTTTTAAACTGCTCCCGGAAATCGCCGGTCCAGTTTTGCGAACCCATTTCCCAGCTATCGATGTGGATCATGGTCCAGCCTCCTTTTTCGGCAGGCTGACGGCGACCAACCTTTTTCAGCAGTTTTCCCACGTAGGCGTCAAAGTGCGCATCAAAGGCCGCGGTGTCAAACTTGTCGCATTCAAATCCCAGCCCGGGCCTGGGAGCGGGACGCGTCACCGCTCCGTTGTTGCGTTTTCCCAACCTCAGGATCGTCCATTTTCCCGGCGGAACTTCCCAGTTGAGGCTTCCGTCAGGCTGAAGCATCCCGGTCAGATCAACAATCTCCGATTGGCTGACAGCCGCTCCCGGCACGTCCGGATAGTCTGCCAAAGCCGGAATAAATTGTTTCACGTCCGGTTGTGACGTATAAGGGGCCCGGTAATAAAGCGCTTTTTCATCAATGTCCGGAATAGCCTGTTGGCTCTTGGGCGTCGGATATGCCAGAACGGCCACATCTTCATACCACGCTTCACGGACCTGTTTCATTTCTTTGGTGAGGCTCCCTTCTCCAAAGAAAGGCCTTTTAGGCTCCGGTACAGGAAGAACGTCCTGAAAAACAGACGGTCCACTCACCCCGGTGGAACTGGCCACCAGATGCATCATCGATTGTTCCGGCTTTACCCAGGGTCCGCCGCTGCCGGCCCATCCCGGACCGGAACCCAGAATGAGCCTGATCCCCAGCCGTTCGCATTCATGAACGGCATGAGCAAATAAATCCTGCCATTCCTCGCTCAGAAAATCAACCTTGCCGCGGGGCACGCCCACGTTTACTTCCAGAAAAAGGACATATCCGATGCCGGCTTCCTTCATCGATTCCAGATCGGCCGTCATAGCCTCCCGGCTCGTATTGCCGTCCATAAAATACCAGTAAACTCCCGGTCTGGCTGTATCAGGAGGATGAATAAAGCCCGTTTTCAGCAGATCTGAGAGCGGAGTAGTACACTGAACAGCAGTCACGGCCGACAAGAATACGGCGACAATGATGACACTCCATATCGGAAGGGAGTAAATAAACGAAGCCGGCAACATTTTTTTCATAGCAGGTTTGTTTAGGAAAATACTGCTTCATTCCTTCCGGCGCAGGAATCTCTTTCTTTCTGCCCCTGAGGTCCCCGCTCCCGAGGGAATAAAATCTGCCGTATAAATTACACAAAATTCGGCAATTTTCCCATCCTGTAGTGTCCGGTACGATCAGAAACGAGATAGTCGATCATCAGCTTGTCGCGAATAAGATGATGCACAGAAGCGTGACAACTCCTCTGTGCATCACCGTCGTTAAACCATTTTTATTCGTAAAGTTTGGGGTCTGTCTTCCAGTCGTTGTCTTTATCAAAAGCAAACCCGGTAACCCGCGGCCTTCTTTCCCTCAGCCTCACTGATTCGATACCCAACTTTTC
>CAZOYZ010000790.1:0-2213 GCA_964584045.1 uncultured Prolixibacteraceae bacterium
TTCCGTTGTCCAGGATAAGGAGGTAGTGTATCTTCCTTATTGTCTAAGTCGATTACCCCTCCGTATTGGTTGCATGTATCGAATCCATCTCCATCATTTTTCCAGGTAACTTTAAATTTCGTGGGTTTAATAATGGATTTGAGAACCTATGTTGCTAATAATAGTGAGATGTATGATGATTAATGTGCATTTTTGTGGCTATTGAGTTGGTTTTCTTACCTTTGTCGTTCGTCTCAAATGGTAAAGAAGGCCTGGTGTCGATGGTTGCGTCGTATCGGGCTTTTTTTATTGATCGCTTGCATCTCAATTTCTTCTTCTGTTCAAACTTTTGATTTGTTTTAACTCAATTCTTCGATTCATTCATATTTCATGAATAATGCTCCGTGCCTAATAATGGCTGGATGCATCCTACGTTTTTTCCTCTTAACGTATGTGTTTGATGTGCAAACACGCAATACTTTTTTGAATTTCGTCGCCGGCTTCAGTGAAGTCGGCTGAGATGCTATTCCCTATACCTCCAATGTGTTACAGTTTGAACTAAGCTAATTTTACTTGATGGTGTACAATTTTACAAACGATTATTCCCGTATTGTCTGCGAGCTGGAAGAATACATGGCGCAGTTGGTACTGGCTCCCGAAAGCCGATTGACGATAGCGAAAAAAGGAATCGAAAAAAGCAGATTGACGCTTGTTGAATTGAAGCGACTGGTCATTGAGAATGGTTTTCCGGATTCGAAGTCAGAGATCCACTTTTTCAAAGAAATAAAACCGGCTGTACTAAGCTACCTGCTATTTTACCAGGCTGTTTTTGATGTAGAAAGCTTGCGTCCCAAGTATCATTCCAAACGACTTAAAAAGTACATGCAGCGTAAGCTGGAGGAAATCCAAATCTTTATGCAGCAAGAGTCACGTTGTGTTCAATATTATAATTGTTGTTTTACCTATCTGGATGAACTTTATTTTATTCGGGACAGGGAGGATATTCCAATTGAGCTTAGAGGAAACAATTACCTGGAGGACGGGAAGTTTGTCACGTGGCGTGATCAAACTTTTGCAGAGATCCGGGCACTGGAAATGCTGACAGATTATTTACTCACAGAAATAAAGAAGCTTGGTCAAGTTGGTGTGAATGGCCTGTTCAGGCTAAAAAAGGGAAAGTGGACGGGGAAAAAGATTTATTTAGCTGAAATTATTTATGCATTGGATTCAGCAAAAGTCATCGATAATGGCCGGATGTCCATTCAGGAACTAACTCAGCTCTTTGGATATATATTTGGGGTGGATCTGACAAAAGACATATACGACTGCTATAAAGAAATTCGGGGTAGGAAGAAGGACCAGACCCTGTTTCTGAATTTCTTGAGGGATGCCCTCCAGCAGCGGATTGACGAGAAGTTATCCTGAAACTAAACAATATAAAACTCCCCACCAGGTAACAACTATGCAAAAAGGCAATTTTAAGCGGTGCAAATTTGGAGCAGTTCAAATTGTATCATTCAAAATTAAAAGTTATGCCATCAGAGATTTTAACCACCGATGATCTTCGGGAATTCAAAATTGAATTACTCGCCGAGTTCAAAAGACTGCTCAAAGAAAACCAGGGATTAACTTCGAAAAAATGGCTCCGTTCCGGTGAAGTCCGCAAACTACTGGGGATATCACCAGGCACCTTACAAAACATGCGGGTAAACGGCACCCTTCCGTTCACCAAGATGGGCGGAGTCCTTTATTACGATTCGCAGGAAATTCAGAAAATTCTGGAGTCAGGTAAAAGCCAATCACAAATCGTATTCGGTCGCCGGGAATGAATTACCTTCGGCACCTGAACGGATTCTTCGAGCGGCTGGATACGGATGAGCGTCTGTCGTCCTACCATATCAGCCTGTACCTGGCCTTGTTCCGTCAATGGAACGCCAGCCGGTTTCGGGAGCAGTTTGTTATTTCCCGAACGGAAACGATGACACTGGCACGGATCGGCTCGGCCAATACCTATGCCCGTTGTATGAAAGAACTCGCTCAGTGGGGCTATATCCGCTACAATCCTTCTTCTAATCTTCACAGCGGTAGCACCGTTAGCTGTGTCAGCTTTGATACGGATGCCGACACGGTTTCCAGTACCGAATTTGATACCGGCAAAACGGATCAAAATTCAGATAATCCTTCAGTTGCATTTCCCAGTCTTCCTGCCGGTACTAAAACTGATACTGCAACCG
>CAZOYZ010000791.1:0-2212 GCA_964584045.1 uncultured Prolixibacteraceae bacterium
TAATATTCATCAAACAAATTATTTACACATGAAGTATTATATCAGCAAGACTATACAGGGAGATTTTGAGCAGGCCGTGGAACAGGTTACCGAATCGCTGAAGAAAGCCGAATTTGGTGTCCTTTCCGAGATCGACATCCGGGAAAAACTAAAAGAAAAACTGGATGTTGATTTCAGGAAATATAAGATCCTGGGCGCCTGCAATCCTCCGTATGCGTATAAGGCGCTGTTACATGAAGACAAGATCGGCACGATGCTGCCCTGCAATGTGATCGTGCAGGAGTTGGATAAAAATGAAATTGAGATCGCAGCCGTCGATCCTTTAGCTTCCATGATGGCCGTTGAGAATGAAAACCTGGCAGGAATCGCTGAAGAAGTAAAGGAAAAGCTGGAAAAAGTGATTGCTTCCCTGTAAAAGATCAAAACCGATGAGCCGGACGACTACCCTCTTGTGCCTGGTATTTTTCTGTTTTACTGGCCTGGCGCAAAATGAGGAAAAAGAACAGCTAATCAAAAAAGGGTGGAACATTGGCGCATTGCCCGCAGTTACTTATGATACTGATCTGGGAATCCAATACGGTGCATTCGCTAACTTATATCACTACGGGGATGGCAGCCGCTATCCGGAATATAACCATTCTTTTTATCTGGAAGTGTCCAGGTATACAAAAGGCAGCGGAGTTTACAGGTTTAGTTACGATTCTGACCGTCTTATCCCAAAGCTTCGGGTCACTGCAGATTTGAGCTACCTGACCGATCTTACCTATGATTTCTACGGGTTCAACGGGTATGACGCGGTCTATCGTAAAAATTGGACAGAAAAAAAAGATCCGTCCTATAAAAGCCGGATGTTTTATAAATACGACCGGAAATTGTTTCGATGGAAAGTTGATTTTCAGGGAAAGCTGTCAGAAGATAAGCTTTGGTGGATCGCCGGACTCAATTTTTTGTCTTTCAAAACCGGCCCCGTGAATATTGATCGCCTCAATAAAGGAAAGGATGAAGAAGACCTGCTGCCCGACACGGACGGTCTGTATCACAAATACATTCAATGGGGGCTGATCCCGGAGGAGGAATCGGACGGCGGATTCGTACCGGAATTTAAAGCCGGCCTGGTTATTGATACCCGCGATAACCGCCCCAATCCGATGAAAGGGATCTGGTCTGAAGCAGTTGTGGCGGTCTCACCTGACATTCTAAGCGCTGAAAGTTCCTTTTCAAAGATCAGTTTTACGCACCGCCAGTATTTTACCATTATTCCTGAAGATCTCTCTTTTGCCTTACGGCTGGCCTGGCAATCCGCGATAGGTGGAAATGCCCCTTTTTATTATCAGTCGCAGATTATCACTTCCATTCTAAAAGGATCCACTTCAGAAGGATTAGGGGGTTCCAAAACACTGAGGGGGATTTTGCGGAACAGGGTGACCGGGGATGGTATCTTCTTCGGCAACGCGGAATTACGCTGGAAAGTGGTCCGCTTCCGGTTTCACAACAATAATTTCTATGTGGGCCTGAACACGTTTACCGATTTTGGCAAAGTCACCAAACGGATTCCTGTAACAACAGATGGAGTTGACGAATTGGACCCGGGAATCAATCTCCGTGATTACTTTGATCCCGGGGCAGAAAAGCTTCATATCTCATACGGAGCAGGCCTCCGCGCCGTCATGAACGAAAATTTTGTCGTTGCTTTTGATTACGGAGTGGCTTCAGACTCCCGCGATGGCACCTCCGGATTTTATATGGGCCTGAATTACCTGTTTTAATGAACGGCTATTCTCCTGATCCGGATATTCAAATAGGCAAAAGTAATAGACATGAACGGACTGATCAGATTGAAAAAGCAGTAAGGCAGATAATCGAAGGTAGTGACGCCCAATACCCTTGACTGAGTGGCACCACAGGTATTCCACGGGACCAATACCGAAGTTACCGTTCCGCTGTCTTCAAGCGAACGACTCAGAACTTCCGGCTTTAAACCTTTATCCTCATAAGCTTTGCGGAACATTCGTCCGGGTATCACGATGGCCAGGTACTGATCGGATGCCGTGGTATTGAAAAAAATACAGGATACAACCGTTGAAGTCACCAATGAACCGGTCGATGAGGTATGACGGATCACCGGAGCGATGATCCGTCTGAGCAATCCGCCCGATTCCATGATACCACCGAAAACCATGGCGGAAAGTATCAGCCAGACCGTATCGAGCAT
>CAZOYZ010000792.1:0-2200 GCA_964584045.1 uncultured Prolixibacteraceae bacterium
GGTATGCCCTTTTTCCCGGAGCCCGCGATCCGGTACCATACTTTTCCCCCCGTAACGGGGAGATAACCTTCAATTGAGGAGTCAGAATTTACCTGTTCCAATGTACTCTCCAACACTATTTTTGATCATCAAAATTATCAAATTAATCCGCTAGAATCCAGTATAACTTCATGTTTTTTACCGGGATTGATTCTGATCTTTCGTTTGCATGTTTTTTACCTTAAGATCGATACGGATTATCTGCCTTAGACTGAACCCAGTCTTTCAGAAAGTCTTCCACCGGGCGCAGCTTATGGCCAAGGAGATTTTCGAGGGTTGGATCCGGAAGATCAAATTCGCCCTGCCTCGTCCCTTCTCCAAACATGCCCAGGAATCCAATGATATCATCGGGCACACCCCCTGCCGAAAGCGTTTCCTTAAACTCGGTCATGGTGGGTGATGCATATGCGATGGCCTTGCCGCTTACGTCACTCAGAATTCCGGCAATATCGGCATACGAGTACGACCGGGTGCCCGAGATCCCATATATCTTGTTTTCATGCCCTTCTGTGGTCAGGATCATGGCAAATGCCTCGGCCATATCCGTCCGGCTGGCATACGAAATCCTGCCGTCACCCGCAGGCAGGTAGATCATCCCTCTGTCGAGCACGTCAGGTCCTGTGAAAACCGGGATGAATTCCGTGTACAGGTTATTCTTCAGGATGGTATACTTCAGCCCGGATTCCTTTAACCATTTTTCTGTCTGAAGATGCACGGAAGCAATCGGCATCACCGGTGAGCTTTCGGTTTCATTTCTACATTGAAGGCTGGTATAAACCACGTGGGTTACTCCCGCTTCCTTTGCCGCACTGACCACATTTTCATGTTGTATCAGCCGCCTGAACACATCGTTCCCGGAAACAAAATAAAGCAACTCTGTACCCCTGAATGCCTTGACCAAAGACTGCTTATCGTCGTAATCCGCCTTGGTAACCTGAACTCCCCTTTCGACGAATGAAGCCAGCCTGGAAGGGTTCCTGGCGATTGCCGAAACATTTTTACTGTCTGCTCTTTCAAGGACAAATTGCAGGGTCTGTCCGCCCAAATTCCCGGTAGCACCGGTGATCATGATCTTTTTCATCCCATATGTATTTGTAAAGCATTATTCCCAGCCACAGATCATCTCCGTTTCATGAAATTATGCTTATTTTTAAGCGTCAATGATCTATAGTAAACATTTTAAAGCCATTCTGGTTCTGTCAAATTTAGGGGGCCGGTGCTCAAGGTCAGATCAGAGAATAAGGGTGTAAAATTTTTTGTCACCTGTTGTTTATTTTTTTGACACATTTTCAGCGTATTAAATCACAACGATTTGTATATGTACTGTTTATGTTACTGGTATGTTTTCTGATTGTCGGATTCTTAAAAGAACAACTATGATCAAGCTTTTTAACATTGATAAATATTACGATTCGAAGTTTCAGCGTACCTTCGTTTTAAAGGATGTGAATCTTGAATTGAACGAAGGCGAATTCGTGAGCATCATGGGGCCAAGCGGCTCGGGAAAGTCAACGCTCCTGAATATTATAGGCCTTTTGGATGAGCCTTCGGCCGGCGCGTATCACTTGTACGACCAGTCCGTTCTTGATCTGAAGGAAAAGGCCAGGGTGGACTACCATAGGAATTTCATGGGCTTCATTTTTCAGGCCTACCATCTGATTGAAGAGATGACCGTCTATGAAAATATAGAAACTCCCCTTATTTACAAAGGGGTGAACCGGCGCGACCGGCAGTCGCTGATCGCCGACTTGCTGGATCGCTTCAACATGGTCGCCAAAAAAGACCTGTTCCCGCAGCAACTTTCGGGCGGGCAGCAACAACTGGTGGGGATTGCCCGCGCTATCGCCGGCAAGCCCAGGCTTCTCCTGGCCGACGAACCGACCGGCAATCTCCATTCCACCCAGGGGGAGATGATCATGGACATCCTCCGCGAACTGAACAAGGAAGGGATGACGATCATTCAGGTCACCCATAATGAAAAATTCGCCCAATACGGGAAGCGGATCATTCGTCTCGAAGACGGGATCATCCGGAAGGATATCATCAACCAAATGACTTCTGCCGCACGCTGAAAACCGGTTAAGGCGGGCAGACCTGAACGCCGGGAAATCCGGCAGAAAATTGCTTTTTTTGGTTTAAAAAACTACTTTTACTCTTTCAT
>CAZOYZ010000793.1:0-2192 GCA_964584045.1 uncultured Prolixibacteraceae bacterium
CGCACCAATGATGTTGGTCACTCCCTGCTTAATACTCTGGCGGATACCTTCTTCCCCTCCTGTCGAAAGCGTCGGGCAAACCACAAACGCGTAGACCCCCTGTCCCTTTATCGGGTGAGGATAACCGACCACAGCCGACTCATTGACCAAAGGATGCTCGTTGATGGCATTCTCAATTTCTGCAGTGCCCAGGCGGTGACCCGAAACATTGATCACATCATCCACCCTTCCCAGGATACGGTAATATCCGTCTTCATCGCGCCTCACCCCATCGCCGGTAAAATACAGATGCTTATACGCGGAAAAAAATGCCTCCCTGAAACGCTCATGATCTCCCCAGATCGTTCGCGCAATGCCCGGCCAGGGATACTTAATGCACAAATTCCCCTGCACGCTGTTGCCTGTCAACTCTTCGCCTTCATCATTGACAATGACAGGCTGGATCCCTGGCAAAGGCATCGTTGCAAATGAAGGTTTGGTGGGAGTAATGCCGGCCAGCGGCGAAATCATGATTCCACCGGTTTCCGTTTGCCACCAGGTGTCAACGATCGGACAACGACTTTTCCCGACATGATCATGATACCAGTGCCAGGCTTCTTCGTTGATGGGCTCTCCCACGGTACCCAATACCTTCAGCGACGAAAAATCCTTTCCCTCCAGGTATTGGTTGCCCAGCGACATCAGCGAACGGATGGCCGTGGGTGCTGTATAAAACTGGTTCACACCGTGTTTTTCAACAACATCCCAAAAACGTCCCGGATCAGGCCACGTCGGCGTTCCCTCGAACATCAGAGTGGTCGCACCGTTCAATAAAGGCCCGTAAACCACGTACGAATGCCCGGTGATCCAACCCACATCCGCCGTGCAGAAAAAGATATTGCCGTCGCTGTACTGAAAGACATTGGCAAACGTGTAGGCAGTAAAAACCATGTAACCTCCGGTGGTGTGCACCACACCCTTAGGCTTTCCGGTCGATCCTGACGTATACAGGATAAAAAGCGGATCTTCCGAATCCATTTCTTCTGCCGGGCATTCTTCAGGCTGGCCGTCAATGGCTTTGTGCCACCAGATGTCACGTCCCACGATCATAGGCGCCCCGTTGTTCGCCCTTTTCAAAACGATCACCGTTTCCACGCACGGGCAATTCGTCAAGGCCTCGTCCGCAATTTCTTTTAAAGGAACCACTTTTTCGCCGCGCAGTCCGCCATCAGCCGTTAATAAGATCTTCGCCTGTGCATCATTGATCCGTTCCGATAATGCATTGGCCGAAAAACCGCCGAATACGACGGAATGAATGGCTCCTATCCGTGCACAGGCAAGCAAGGCAATTGCTGCTTCGGGTACCATCGGCAAATACACCGCAACACGGTCCCCTTTCTTTACCCCCAAACGACGTAACGTATTGGCAAGTTTGTTGACCTCTTTGAACAGCTCCCTGTAAGTCAAACGCCGGGAAGCTTCGTCCGGCGAATTTGGCTCCCAGACGATGGCCTCCCGGTTACCATGAGTATAGAGATTTTTTTCAAAAATATTCTCCGTCACGTTTAACTTTCCGCCTAAAAACCACCTGATATCAGGCCCGTCAAAATTCCATTTTACAACCTGTTCCCAGCGCTTACGCCAAAAAAAACTCTCTGCCTGTTGTGCCCAGAACGCGTCTGTATTTGCCACGCTTTTTTGATATTCGTGGAAATAACCTCCCAAAGTCTGAATCTTGTTTACCATTTTATCTCCGTTTAAGGTTAAAGATTTACCATATTCATTATTCTAAATTAGACTGAATAAAAATAAATTTACCCGGCTAATTTAGTCTGAATTAAAATAATAAACAAGAGCTGCAGAAATTCTGACTGTACCCCTTTAAAACATATCTTCAAAAAAGTTGTTACATAGGTAGATCATAAAATTTCTATGTATACCGGATTATTACATCTTCACAACGTACTTCGCTGGCTGATTCTGATCGGCGCACTGATCGTGATGCTGAAGTATTTTACAGGTTGGTTCAATCAGAAAAAGTGGCAACGGTCAGACCATGTTCTGGGAATGATCTTCACCTCTTTAATCGATTTACAGTTCCTCACCGGGATTGTTTTGTATTTTTTTGTCAGTCCCATCACCAAAACGGCTTTTCAGGACTTTGGTGCAGCCATGAAAAACGCAGATTTGCGGTTTTACGCTGTTGAACATGC
>CAZOYZ010000794.1:0-2191 GCA_964584045.1 uncultured Prolixibacteraceae bacterium
TCGGTGGGCTGGGGCTGGACAAAAACCATCGGCAGCATGAAAAACAACCGGATCATAGCCAATCATATTCATCATTTTGCCAAAAATATGTATGACGTGGGCGGTATCTATATGCTGGGCGCCCAGCCCAACTCGGAAATTCGGGGAAATGCCATTCATCATCTTGAAAAGGCGCCTTATGCCCATGATCCTAATCATTACCAGTACATCTATTTTGATGAAGGCTCTTCCTTTATCCGGGCCATTGACAACTGGACCGAAGCGGATAAGTTTTTCTCCAATACGCCGGGGCCAGGTAATGAATGGGTTAACAACGGACCGCAGGTGGCCGACAGCATAAAAAACGCAGCCGGTATCCTGCCGCAGTACCGGCATTTATTAAACAGTTTACCGTTGCAGTCACCGTTTCCGGTGAGAACGGGCAAGTGAAACCGGAGTGAGATAAGCTGAATGATACAATAAACCTAAATTGGAAAAATTACAGATGAAGAATAGTCATTTTTTGTTCATGCTGCTGATCAGTTTTGGATGGATGGCCTGTCAGCCGAAAACCATCAAGCTGGTTACAACAGAGAACTGCTCAACCCGGGTCCTTTTTGGCGGTGACCGTTTGGCGGAAACACTGAGCGCCGAAGGCTTTGAAGTTCAGAAGGGAACGCTGGCAGGTCTGAATGCAGATGAAGTCAGCATCATTGCCGGGGAGCTAAGCGACACCACTTTTGTGAGCTTTTTGGATGCCAACGGAATAAAACCGGATGGTGGGCTAAAGAACGAAGGATACCAGATCCGGAAGAAAGAAAACTGGTATGTGGTCGCGGGGACCGATGCCAGCGGGGCATTATACGGATGCCTCGAATTAAAGGAGCAGCTTAGCCGGAAAGGCCGTCTGCCGGAAACCATCGAACTGACCGATCAGCCGGAAATGGTCATGCGCGGCACCTGTATCGGTTTGCAGAAAACCGCTTACCTGCCCGGGCGTACCGTCTATGAATACCCCTATACCCCGGAAAGCTTTCCCTGGTTCTATGATAAGGAGCTCTGGATCAAATACCTCGATATGATGGTGGAAAACCGTTACAATGCCCTGTACCTCTGGAACGGACATCCGTTTGCATCATTGGTGAAACTTCCGGACTATCCCTACGCCGTTGAGGTGGACGATGCCACCTTTGAAAAAAATAAGGAGATCTTTGCTTTCCTGACAGAAGAAGCGGATAAACGGGGGATCTGGGTCATCCAGATGTTCTACAATATCATTGTTTCGAAACCCTTTGCCGAACATCACGGACTGAAAACACAGGACCGCAGCCGCCCCATCATTCCGGTCATTGCCGATTATACCCGCAAGTCGATCGCTGCCTTCATCGAAAACTACCCGAATGTGGGCCTGCTGGTCACCCTTGGCGAAGCAATGAACACGGTTGAGGAAGATGTGGAATGGTTTACCAAAACGATTATTCCGGGCGTGCAGGACGGACTGAAAACCCTGGGAATTGAAAAAGAACCCCCGATTGTGCTGCGGGGCCATGATACAGAAGCCAGCCTGGTGATGGATGCGGCCCTGCCGGTTTATAAGAACCTGTACACCATGTTCAAGTATAACGGCGAGTCGCTGACGACCTATGAGCCCCGCGATTCGTGGGAGACAAACCATACGAAGCTGAGCCGGCTCGGTTCCGTGCATATTTCAAATGTACACATCCTGGCTAACCTGGAGCCTTTCCGCTATGGTTCGCCCGATTTCATTCAGAAAAGCGTTCAGGCGATGCATCAGATCCAGGGAGCGAACGGCCTGCACCTGTATCCGCAGGCATCTTATTGGGACTGGCCCTGGACGGCCGACAATACCAACCCCCGGCTGAAGGAGATGGACCGCGACCGGATCTGGTATGAAGCATGGGCCCGCTACGCCTGGAACTCCCGGCGCGACCGGCGGGAAGAAATAAAATACTGGTCGGACGAACTGTCCGGCCAGTATGGCTGCGGGGCAAAAGAAGGAGCGGAGATCCTGAAAGCCTGCGAGGAAACCGGCGAGATCGCCCCCAAGCTGCTGCGTACCTTTGGAATATCGGACGGGAACCGGCAGACCCTCCTGCTGGGCATGTTCATGGGCCAGTTGGTGAACCCGTTAAAATACAATGTTTACGCTAATTTCTGGACTTCAAGCGGTCCCGTTAAGGAGGTCCTCCTT
>CAZOYZ010000795.1:0-2189 GCA_964584045.1 uncultured Prolixibacteraceae bacterium
GGCAGTCTGCTGTTTGGTTTTGAGACCGGGGTCATCAACGGGACCATTTTTTATGTCGCGGCGTATTTTGGCCTTACCCCGGCCATGAAAGGTTTCGTGGTGAGCGTGGCCCTGATCGGGTGCGTGATCGGCGCGCTGTTTGTCGGAAAACCTGCCGACCTGTACGGGCGCAGATATATCCTGAGATACATGGCCCTGTTTTTCCTGGTTTCCATGTTGCTGACCGGGCTGGCCACACACTTATGGATGTTCATCCTTGGGCGGTTCATTGGCGGACTTGCTGTTGGCGGCGCCTCAGTCGTTACACCGATGTATATTTCGGAGGTGGCCCCTCCCAAACTAAGAGGAAGACTGGTTGCAACCGCCCAGTTTGCTATCGTCCTGGGGATCCTGATTTCATTCTTTTCCAATTTTATCATCGACAGTCTGGGTGAAAACGAAAATAAATGGCGTTGGATGTTCCTTTTTGGAGTAATTCCTTCTGTGGTCTTTTTCATCCTGTTGTTTTTTATCCAGCGCAGTCCCCGTTGGCTGGTAAAAACAGGACGGATTGAAGAAGCCAGAAAAGTGATCATCCGGGTCAATAACAGCCAGTCTGATCCGGACGAACTCATTAGAGAAATTCAGGACTCGCTTAATCATGAAGTCCTGACGCATTATTCGGTCCTTTTCCGAAAGCCTTATTTAAAATTGGTATTGATCGGCATCGGGGTTGGAATGTTTAACCAATTGTCGGGGATCAATATCGTCAACTATTATTCGACCGAAATTTTCAGGGAAGCCGGTTTTAACAGTGAGTCTTCTTTTTATCAAACCGTGCTGGTGGGCATGACCAACCTGATTTTTACGATTGTGGGCATGTCGTTGATCGATAAATTCGGAAGGAAAACGTTGTTGTATGCCGGTGGGATCGGAATGCCGTTCTTCCTTGGACTGTTTAGCTGGGCATACCTCTCCGGAAACACACATGGTTACATTCTGCTCATTTCGATGCTGGGCTTTATCGCTTTTTTTGCTGCTTCGCAAGGGACGGTTATTTGGGTAATTCTCTCCGAGATGTTTCCCAATAACATCCGGGCCAGAGGTTCGGCCATCGGCTCTTTTTCTCATTGGTTTTTCAATGCCTTGAATTCATGGGTATTCCCCGTTGTTGTGGCCTCGATAGGCAGTGGCTATGCCTTTTTGTTTTTTTGCGTCGCCACCATTTTGAGTCTGATTTTTTACCGGTTTGCACTGATTGAAACCAAAGGAAAGTCTCTGGAAGAAATCGAACGGCTGGTTTTGGGAAAGAAGAATTAGCCAATAATGAATAACCAATAATCAATAGTCAATAATCAATCATAAATCATAAATTCCTTGCGGGGCATCATTTTTAATATCGAAGAGTTTGCCGTACACGACGGACCTGGGATACGGAAACTGGTCTTCTTCAAAGGATGTCCGCTCCGTTGTACCTGGTGTCATAATCCGGAGGGGATTTCCTTTCAAAAGGAACTGATGGTCAGCTATGCGGCTTGTACCGCTTGCGGACGATGCAAGGCGGTTTGTCCGGATGAGCCTTGTACGGCCTGCGGAAGATGCGTTGACGTTTGTCCGGAGCGCTTACGAAAGATCTGCGGACAGGAATTTGAAGCAGAAGACCTTGCCCGTGAACTTTTGAAAGGGAAGGAGATTTTACTGGACAGCGGAGGCGGCATCACCCTTTCAGGAGGAGAACCGCTGGCGCAGCCGGCTTTCCTTTTTGATCTGATCGACCGGTTAAAACCGTTGAACGTTGCGGTGGAGACCTCAGGTTATGCTCCTCCCCGGGTCTTTCAAAAAATGGTTTCCATGACCGGTCTGGTGCTGATGGATATCAAGCATGCTGATCCTGTCGCGCACCAACGGTTTACGGGGGTTGATAACCGGCTGATCCTTGAAAACCTGGAATTCCTGTGCCGGTCGGATACGGATTTTTGTATCCGGATTCCCCTCATCCCCGGCGTGAACGACACCTGGGAGAACATGGAAAAAACGGCACTGCTTATCCGGAATGCCCGGTGTCTGAAACGGGTCGAGCTGCTTCCGTATCATCAAACCGCGGGGGCAAAATACCCGATGGTGGGCAGGCGTTTCGAACCTGGCTTTGATCCCAGTAAAAAGGTAAACATCCGGAGAGACATTTTTGAAAAGAATCACATTCAAGTTAG
>CAZOYZ010000796.1:0-2188 GCA_964584045.1 uncultured Prolixibacteraceae bacterium
ATCGCGGGCGGGATTGAAGTTGTCGGCCGAATCCGCCATAAGGCATTGAATTACCTCAAATCTCCGAGGAGAGTTGAAAACACAAATAACGCCTGAAATCATTGATTCCAAGCGTTATTGTGAATTTTGTTCTTCATTTCAGCTCCCCAGGTAGGACTTGAACCTACGGCCTACGGATTAACAGTCCGCCGCTCTAACCAACTGAGCTACTAGGGAATTTTTCAGCATGTTCTTTTGCCCCCGAATTTTAAAGGCGTTGCAAAAATAACAGCTTTTCCGAAAACAAAAAACTTTTTTAAAAAAAATCTTTTCTTCTCCGAAGCCGACAGGATCATGCCTTCAACGTCTCTTTAAGCAGTTCTTTCGTATTCCCAATTTATTGACTATTTTCGTCACATCGTTTTTTGAAAGCGTAAATGATGTGGATTCGGTTCCCCGGGTTTATTCTTCGAAACAGGATTCCTCCCTTATTTACAATGAAAAAAAGATATTGAACCCGAAGATCTTAAAATCGGACGTTGAAGATAAAATCATGTATTCATTTAAATCACTGCAAAAGATTTTTACAGACCGGCTTGAAGAGGAAGCCAGGCAAATCGGGAACAGGCAGCCTGCCAACCTTTACCGGCCTGTCCAATATGCCCTTGACGCAGGTGGAAAAAGGCTGCGGCCGGTCATCCTGCTGATGACCTGTGATCTCTTTGGCGGGAATATTGAAGCCGGCATGAACGCTGCTCTTGGAATCGAGCTTTTTCACAACTTCACCCTGCTTCACGACGACATTATGGACAAGTCAGCAATGCGGAGAAACCGGCCAACCGTCCACAAGAAATTTAATAAGAACATCGCGATCCTTTCGGGCGATGCCATGTCCAATCTGGCATACCTGTACCTGATAAAAAGTGAAAGTCCGGCTCTCCATGAGATCGTCCGGCTGTTTGCAGAAACCGCCATAGAAGTCTGTGAGGGCCAGCAACTGGATATGGATTTTGAAGGCTTGCGGGATGTGTCGATCAGTGATTATCTGAACATGATCAGGCAGAAAACGGCTGTCCTCTTTGCCTGCAGCTTTAAAACGGGCGCGCTGATCGGAAATGCTTCCCCCCGGGACGCCTCTCTGATGTACAACTTTGGGATTAATCTGGGATTGGCGTTTCAACTTCAGGATGACCTCCTGGACGTGTATGCCGACCAGGATCATTTCGGAAAGAAAACCGGAAATGACATCCTGGCTAATAAAAAAACATTCCTTTTGCTAAAGTCCCTTGAACTGGCATCTCCCGGTCAAAAAAAGGAGCTTTTTTACTGGATTGACGCAAAAGATTTTAATCCGGATGAAAAAATTGCATCGGTGAAAAAGATCTATGATGAAATCAATATGAGTCAGATCACCAATGAAATAACGGATTTTTATTATCACCAGGCTGTCGCCGGCCTGGACCTGGTCGCGGCAGACACAGAAAGAAAGGAAGAACTTCTTTTTCTCGCACGGGAAATTATGAAACGCAAAAAATAATATACGCTTAAGATTATTCATTATTAAACCTTAAACCGGGTCAGTTGTTCTGCTTTTTTTGTAATTTGACGTCTGCATTCCCGCACAGGGGGCCCTCAGGTTCAGAAAAGATCCCTGCTTGCGCAGGATCGTTTCGGTTAAGTGAGGAAAAGCCAGGTTTTCGGGCTTTCCGAACGAAAGAAACGGCTAGCCGAAGGTGAATGGACTTAAATGATCAATCAATATGAATCAGGATATCGGAAAAATTGTTCAGGTCATCGGACCGGTGGTTGACGTAAGTTTCGACCAGGAAGGGAGCACGCTTCCAAAAATTTACGATTCACTCGAAGTAATCAGGGAAGGGACCGTGAATCTCGTATTGGAATGCCAGCAGCACATCGGAGAAAATACGATTCGCACGATCGCGATGGACTCTACCGACGGATTAAAAAGAGGAATGAAAGTCATTCCTGTTGGTCGTCCCATTGCCATGCCCAACGGTGAAGCGGCTCTGGGACGCCTGCTAAATGTCACGGGCGATGCGATCGACGGACTGGGAAACCTGCCCAAAGAAGGGTTGACCATCCATAATAAACCCCCGAAATACGAGGATCTGACCACCGAAACAAAAGTCCTGTACACAGGGATCAAGGTGATCGACCTGATCGAGCCCTATGCAAAAGGAGGCAAGAT
>CAZOYZ010000797.1:0-2187 GCA_964584045.1 uncultured Prolixibacteraceae bacterium
CGGTCCGGTTGCTGAAAGCCGAGGAGCCGTTTGTAAAAGGGGTACGCCTGTTGGGGCTCACTGTATCCCATTTCCCGGAAGAGAAAAAAGGTCCCGTCCAGCTCACACTCGATTTTTAATTGAAAGAAGTTGGCTGTCCATTCTTCCTGCCAATCCTTTACTTCGAATGTTTCAACTCCTGGTTTAACCGGTCCTTTAGAAATAATTTGATTAATGACTGATATGGAACGTCCCTTTTATTGGCCATCACTTTGATTTCATCCAGAATATGCTTCGGCAATCTTAATGAAATAGTTTTTGTTGTTGGCTTTAACTTTGGAAGGATAACCTTTTCCGATTTGCTCCAGTCCAAAAATTCAGAAGAATCATTTTCTGACCAAAATTCCCGTTCTTCATCTTCCCGTTTAAAAGTTGGTATTTTTTTAAGCCCGCTCATGATAGATTTCCCTCTCTTTTTTATCATATCTCTTGCAGAAATTATTCTGATCTTGTTTTTACGGATAGTAAAGACAAGAAATAAAAAACGCCCGGCATCCGTTTTCCCCAGCACGTACCACCTGCTTTCTGTTTGCGAATGTTTTACATCTGACGATACCACAACAGGTTCATTAAAAAATACCTGTTCGCATTCGCCTTGCGCAACATGGTGACAAATCCAGTTTTTATCTGAATTACCTTTATCCCATTCAAAACCCTCGCAGTTTATAAGTATTTCTTTCATGTATATTGCAAATATATACATTATCGGACGTGTGGTGAAGAATTCTGCCAATTATTTTTTGATCGGATAAGAACAGGCAAAAGTAAACTTCCTGCCAGGGTTGATCCGGATAAGCTGTTATCTGAAATCCCGTGAAGGAAACAGTTTCCCCTGTATGGGTTTGCCGATGGCGGTTTTTCTTTTTCCTGTTGCTTCTTCTTTACCGGAATACCCGGGTTGTGTGGTATCCTGTTCTTCCAGTCTCATGATCCTGTTCATGTTGCAGCAGGAACGGACGACCACATGGATCACCTCGCCTTCGATCTGTAATTTTCCCGTCACCATGAGCAGCCTGGCCTGAAGGATCTCTTTGCGATATTTCACAAAGGTGTTCTCCCAAACGACCAGGTTGGCAAAGCCGGTTTCATCCTCGATGGTGATGAACAACACTCCTTTGGCCGTAGAGGGATGCTGGCGGACGGTGATCAGTCCGCATACCCTGACGAACATACCGTTTTTCATGGTGCTTAATTCGGAGGTTGGCGTAACCTGCAACTGATCCAGTTTCCGCCGCACAAAACTTACCGGGTGAGCTTTTAACGACATCGAAGTGCTGGCATAGTCCCATACCACGTGCTCTCCGGCAGTCATCGGAGGCAGTTGGGTAAGCCCTTCCTTTGCACTTTCGGAAGGGGTTCCTGTGAATACTCCGTCAGGGTGGTCATGCAGGGCTGACACTTCCCATAGCGCCTGGCGCCGGTCGAGGCCAATGGAACGGAAAGCATCTGCGTCGGCCAGCCGTTCCAGCGCCGGTTGGGGAACGCCGGCATCGACCAGTTCATGGATGTTCCGGTAGGGTGATTTCCTGCCGGAGATGAGCGTCAGCATATCGTTCTCACCGAGGCCTTTGATTTGCCGGAATCCCAGCCTGACCGCGCGGTACCGGCCGGCCTGTCCTTCCAGGCAATGATCCCATTGGGAATAATTAATGTCTGCCGGTCTGACCTCCACACCGCGCTTACGGGTATCGATCACGATCTGTGCGGGCTGGTAAAAACCCATGGGCTGACTGTTGAGCAGGGCGGCAGCGAATACGTCGGGATAATAACATTTGATCCAGGAGGACACATACACCAGCAGTGCAAAGCTGGCCGCATGGCTTTCGGGGAAGCCATAGCTTCCGAAGCCTTCCAGTTGTTTGAACACCCGCATGGCAAATTCCTGGGTGTAGCCTTTTTTCATCATGCCTGTCACCAGCTTTTCCCGGTATTGGCTTACCTTACCCTTTGCCTTGAAGGTGGCCATGCTCCTTCGCAACCCATCGGCTTCGGCAGGCGTAAAGCCGGCCGCGACAATGGCGATCTCCATGGCCTGTTCCTGGAACAGGGGCACGCCCAGCGTTCGTCCCAGGATTTCTTCGAGTTCCTTTGAAGGGTATTCCACCGGTTCTACGCCGGTTCGTCTTCGCAGGTAAGGATGCACCATGT
>CAZOYZ010000798.1:0-2178 GCA_964584045.1 uncultured Prolixibacteraceae bacterium
TCCGTAAACAAGACGAACAGGATCGGGAGGGACCCTCCGATAAAAGTCCCGATATAGGGAATGAGGTTCAGGACTGCAGCAAAAGTTCCGAAAAAAAGTGCATGCGGAACACCTATGACGTATAAACCTATGGTATTAAAAAGTGCGAGTATCCCTACCACGATCAGAAGTCCGCCCATGTATTTTGTCGTGACGGTTGATATTTCGCGGAGGATCTGCAGCACTTTCATCCGGTTTTGCCTTCCCGCGAGCATAAAAATGAAATAAGCGGTTTTGGTCCGGTAGAACAGCAAAAGGAACGTATAAACCGGAAGCAACACGATCTGAAAAATGGTTGTGGTAGTAGCCGTAAAAAACTTTCCTGCCCCTGCCTTGCCCGAAGCAAACAGAGTCCCCCCTAATTTCTTCAGGTATTCACCGATCGTGTCACTTTGAATCCCAAGCCTACCCTCCAGTGCTTCCAGTATGGTGTCAGTCTTTTCGTTAAACTGATCTTTCAGTTGGGAAAGATCAATGTTCATATTCGATATTTTTGATGATAAGATCATGGCGATTGTCCCCAAAAAAAAGAAAGCGATCAGCATAACCAGGAGAATTGCCAGAATCCGGGGAATGCCCCTGCGCTCCAGCCTCCAAACCAGCGGATACAACAGGTATGCAAAGAAGAAACTGACAGCAAAAGGCATCAGGACATCTTTTGCAACAATGATTATCAGGAGCGAAACAGAAAAAACAAATAAGATCAGCGCAATACGAATCAGTAACCGGTTATTCTTCATTTGTAAAAATTTCAATCCGCTGTATTAACGGGAATTTTTATCTTTTTCTTTTGTTTGGGATAATAATCGTGCCATCTGTTTAATTTGAGATCATGGTACATTTTTCGCAATGAACAGGATGTGCCACTTCTTTAAATATGGGAAATTAATCGTATATTGATACAAACATTGCCTATGCGGATCCATTTTCTGATCATTGTCCCTGTCCTGCTTACCGGCTGTATCGCCTGTTTTACAGCTTCGGCCCAGGAAAATTATGAAGTGCGGCAGGTGAGCTTTCACGGGAATAAAACACTGGACGACGAAATACTTCTGGAACAGATGGCTACTAAAGAGGTCTCTTATTTTGAAAAGCTCATCACCAAAAAAGAACCCTCCCTGTTCAGCCGGGAACTGATCGAACTGGATGTGCAAAGGGTCAGCAGGTTATACCAGAGCGAAGGTTTTTTGGATGTGGAGGTCACGCTTCGCCCCCTAAAAATGAATGAAAAAAAACGAACGGTTAAGATCTCGATCGATATCAGGGAAGGAGAACCCGTAAAAGTAGACAGTATTTCAGTAAAGACGATTGGAAAAACGGCAAATACAAATCCTGACTCACTGATCCGGAAAATATCGGGAAAGCTGAAACTGACGGAAGAAAAACGTTTCAGGGATGCGGCATTGAACGCAGACCTCCAGCTTATAAGAGATGCCTGGCGTAATTTGGGATATGCTTATTCTTCTGCCACCTACCGGCTAAACCTGAGGCCTGATGAAAAGCTCACTTCGGTCGGGTATGAAATTACCCCGGGGCCAGTCTGTTTTTTTGGAGAAACCGGAATTTCGGGCAATAAGCATCTTTCGGAAAAATTTCTAAGAAAGCAACTGGATTATGAGGATGGTGAGTTGTACAACAAATCCAGGCTGGATGAAACACGTCAGAATCTTTACCGTTTGCAGTTGTTCAGGATCGTCTCGGTTTTACCTGAACCTGACGCAGAAACCAAAAAAAGCCCGATACCGGTGAAGATTTACGTTGAAGAGGCTCCCAGGGTCAATGTGCGTTTTGGCCTTGGATATGGTACGGAAGACAAGTTCAGGACTTTTGTCGATCTGAATTACCTGAGCCCTTTCAATACGGCAAGCCGTCTGAACCTTTATCTGAAACACTCGGCGCTTGAACCTTATTATGCCAGTGTAAAATGGATCTTTCCCCAGTTCCCGGTACACCGAAGCACCGTCTCTTTTAACCCGTTCGTCAGCCGTAATTCAGAACCGGGTTACGAAACGCGGTCTTACGGGATCAATGTCCCTGTCTCCTATGTATTCAGCGACTGGTTTTCCACCGCGCTCACCTACTATCTGGAAGATGTCAGGCAGCAGGTCGAACAAGGAGACGAGGAATTTCCGGACATGG
>CAZOYZ010000799.1:0-2174 GCA_964584045.1 uncultured Prolixibacteraceae bacterium
TAGGATTGAAGCTTTCGCTTTGATTATATAAAGCAATCTGCCGCCCAATAATCCTGTACTTTATTCCTGTGCCTCCTAAAATGTAGTCGAGTATTTCAAATACGCTTTTATTCTGGCTGTTTACAGTTACTTCCTTTCTCACGTTCACATTTTCGTTATAAAAGAAACGGAATTCGCTTTGGTTTTCAATCTCTCCTAATACTTTTTCAAGAGCAGTATTGTTAAACTGCAAAGTTAATTTCGTCGTTTGCGAATAGGTGCCTGACGCAAAAGCGCCTAGAATTGAAATGGTTAGTAAAAATACTGTTAATTTCATTTTTCTAAAAATTTGATCCCGTGGCGTTATGCCACAGTTTAATAGCATTTTTTTCATAATTTTGCCTTTGGTTTTAAAATAGTATTCGTTAATATTTAAATGAATGCTTAAAGCGGGAGCGGGGGTTCCCGCTTTTTTTGCAGTCAATTTTTCTAGGATGGGTGGAATTTCTTTTTCATAAACTTATGTGTTTAGTTTTCGGTCAATATTCTATAACGTGTTACTTTGAAGATATGGAGAGTATCCTCGTATTCTTATCAAAAGAGTAAACAATAGGCGTGGTGGCTTTTATTAGCTCAAGTACCTCGCTAAAAGATTCCATTTCGATGGTTCCTGTGTATCTTAAATTTTTCACTGCATCGTCTTTTACATCGATCTTTACATTATACCATCTCTCGAGCCTGCGTACGATATGATAGAACGGTTCCCTTTCGAATATCAACTTCCCGTCTTTCCAGGAAGTAAATGTTTCTGTGTCTACATGGCGGACAATTAAATCCTGCCCTTCCTGGTATGCCTGGTAATTTGGTTGCAGGATCGCCTCTTTCCGGTTGTTGTTTTGGACTTTCAGGCTTCCTTCCACCAACGTTATTTCACAGGCTTCTTCACCATATGCCTTGATGTTGAAACGGGTGCCAAGTACCCTCACCTGCCCGTAAGAACTGTTAACAACAAAAGGTCTGTTACTTTTTTTAACTTCAAGGAAGGCTTCCCCTTCCAGATAGATGCTTCTCTCAATGCCGAATTTATTGGGATAAATAAGCTTTGAGCCTGAGTTAAGCCAGATTTTTGATCCATCGGGCAAGTCAAAATTCGCTTTTGCTCCATACGGGGTAGAAACAGTCTGATCGGCAACATTAAACGAATGATCTTCGATAACGGAATTAAAAATCAAAGCAAAAATAATTATTGCTGCAATGCTGATCCCGATTTTATATAACCTGATTACCCTTGAGTAATTGATTTTTTCGACCAATGCCAGCCGGTGATGAATTGCGTTAAGCAAGCCATCGTTCCTTCTGCTCAGTTCATTTTCCTTCATGACCTTGTCCCAGTAGCCGAAAAGGAGATCATTCAGCCTTTTCTCACTTTCCCTTCCGGTGCTCTCGATTAAACCGATAACTTGTCGAAAATCTTCCGGAGTGCATTTACCCTGAATATAATCATCAAATTGCTTTTTCATCAGATGATTTGATTACGTCATTTAAGACGTGAAAGAAGCAAACTACCCCTGCTCCGAAAAAAGAAAATTAATGGAACAATGAAAAATATAAAATGGAAACAGCCTCTAACGTTTTAAGATTTTCGCGCAAGAATCTCATTGCATGGGTTATATGGTCTTCGACGGTCTTGAGCGAGATCCCTAATTTTTGAGAAATTTCTTTATTTGAAAATCCTTCTTCCCTGCTCAATTTGTAAATCAGCTTTCGCTTTTCAGGTAATTTTTCTATTAATTGGTCAACCTTTTGCTTTAGCTCATTATATTCAATTCTTTCCTGAGCAATAAAGTCTTTAGCGATGGTTAACTCCTGCAATTTATTCAAGAATTCTTTTTCCTTAATTTTTTTGCGAAAATACGAAACGATGTTATTTTTTGTAGCGGTGAAAATATAGGCGTTGAATGATTCCGGATTTTTTATTTTATGCCTGTTTAGCCAGATACTGATAAAAACTTCCTGTAAAAGGTCGTCGATGTCGTCCTCAATCTTTAAGAACCCTTTAGCAAATGCAAATAACCTCGGATAATAGTATCCGAACAGTTCATCCAGTGCTTCTTTTTTATCTTTTCCCAAAGCCCTGACGATCTCATTGATCTTAAAATTATCCTGCATTTACTTATTGCCTTTTTCTATATTTT
>CAZOYZ010000800.1:0-2162 GCA_964584045.1 uncultured Prolixibacteraceae bacterium
CTCCGATGGTCCGATTGATCTTTAAAAACAAACGATATGGCATTGATTAACGAGAATTATCTGAAATTGAAGGCAGGTTACCTTTTCCCGGAAATAGGACGCCGGGTAAATAAGTTTGCCGAAGCGAACCCGGGTAAGAAAATCATACGCATGGGTATTGGCGATGTGACCCAGCCCCTTACACCGGCGGTACTGAGAGCGTTTCACGAAGGCGTTGAAGAAATGGGCAATCCCGGCACGTTCAAGGGATATGGTCCTGAACAGGGTTATGAGTTCCTGCGCAGGGCCATTTCTGAAAAAGCATATCAGGCTTTTAACGTGGATGTTTCTGCCGATGATATTATTGTTTCAGATGGTTCAAAATGCGATACCGGGAATATTCAGGAAATTTTTGGTGCAGGGAACAAAATCGCGATCTGCGATCCGGTATATCCGGTTTATGCCGATACGACCGTAATGTCCGGGAAGACCGGTGATTGCCGGGAAAATGGATATTACGACGGGATTATTTACATGCCCTGTACAGAGGCGAACGGGTTTATCCCTGAACTTCCGTCGGAGCGTCCCGATCTGATTTTCCTTTGTTTTCCGAATAATCCGACAGGAGCGGTAGCCGGCAGACAGGAGTTGGCGAAATGGGTGAAATATGCGCGCGAGCAGAAGAGTATCATTTTATTCGATGCGGCTTACGAAGCTTTTATCACTGAAGACGATATCCCTCATTCGATTTATGAAATAGAGGGAGCAAAAGAGGTGGCGATCGAATTTCGCAGTTTTTCAAAAACGGCCGGATTTACCGGTACCCGTTGCGCCTTTACGGTGATCCCTGAAGCATTGAAGGCCTTTGACCGGGAAGGGAACGCCCATTCTGTGAAAAAGTTATGGATGCGTCGGCATACCACCAAATTCAATGGCGTTTCATATCCTGTACAGAAAGCAGCCGCTGCGGTCTATTCGGAGCAGGGGCAAAAAGAGGTAAAGGAAGTGACCAGGTATTATATGGAGAATGCCCGTTTGATGCGCGAAAGCCTTGCCGGGGCCGGCTTTACCGTTTACGGGGGAGAAAATGCGCCTTACATTTGGGTAAAAACCCGGAATAACATGAAATCATGGGACTTCTTTGACCTGTTGTTAAATGAGGTGAACGTGGTTGGTACGCCGGGTTCCGGGTTTGGCCCTGCAGGTGAAGGATATTTTCGTTTTTCCGCATTTGCAGATCGGCCAAATGTACTGGAAGCGATGGAGCGGATCAAAAGACTGGGTTAAAGAACGGCAGGCAGGTTCCCGCGCAACAGGAGAATCGGATGATTGAACCCTGGCAGAGCGCCGGGGTTTTATGTTTAGGGAGTTCCGGATTTCGCACAAAGGACAAACGGTATTTGCGACAAAGCCGGACGGGAAGACAGCTAAAGATCGGTTGAATTTCATTAAACATTGTTAAAACCAGTGAAGCATTCGCCATGAGATAAAGAATTTCAAAGTGAAATAGCTACTTTTGAGCGATATGAGGGGTATGGCCTGTTACATATTTGGTTTTGTTTTGCTGATGGTCATCCAGCCTGTCCTGGCGCAGAATGACGATGACCTGATTGATCCGGTTTTGGTTCAACTGAAAGGCAGGCTCATCAGTAAGGATGACGGACTTCCTGTCCCCTATGCCCATATTGTCAACATGCGTACACATGGCGGAACGACCACCGATTCAAACGGCCGGTTTTCACTGGAAACCCTGAACGTCGACAGCCTGAGTATTTCTGCGATGGGCTTTATGAAAGAATACGTCCGCATACCACCCGGACAGCATGCAGACAGTATTCTGGTGATCTCATTACGGCCGGTCAGGTATGCCATCGGAGAAGTCAAGGTGACCGGCGAAGCAAAGAAAATTAATATGGACGGCGTGGGAACGGGAAAGCCGGTCAATATTTCACCGGAGCTCCGGGGCGATGCATTTAATAAAAAACCGTCGTGGCTTGCGGCCCTCTTTAATCCTGCTTCTTTTCTGCAATACCACCTCAGCCGGGAAGAAAAGGAAAAGCGACAGGTCAGGAATGCAATGATCTCTGAGCAGCAATGGGAGTATCTTTCTCAGTTTTACAACAAAGAAATGGTCATGACGCTTACCGGGTTGAATGAACAGGAAGCCGATTCATTTATGATCT
>CAZOYZ010000801.1:0-2160 GCA_964584045.1 uncultured Prolixibacteraceae bacterium
ATCGCCTCCATACTGGGAGAAAATACGACCGCAGGGAAAGCAGCCAGTATTGCCCAGGCTACAATTGACACTTATCAAGCCGCAAATGCTGCTTATAAGGCAATGGCCGGTATCCCGATTGTTGGTCCGGCCCTGGGAGTTGTGGCTGCAACGGCGGCTGTTGTTGCAGGTATCAAAAACGTTAAGAAGATTGTCTCAACCAAAACGGACGTTCCAAAAGCTGAGCATGGCGCTGTAATCGACATCGGCGGGAAACGTCACTCTGCAGGTGGTACCAGGTTCTACGGGTCGGACGGTACCCAATTCGAAGCTGAAAGAGGGGAGAAGATGTTTATCCTGAACCGCATGGCCAGTGAAGCATACGGCCCGGCATTGTCCAGGCTCAATCAGATGTTCGGTGGCCGATCTTTGATGCAATCATCAAATTACCTGGCAAACGGTGGATCTATTTCCCGGGCGGTTGGTACCGGGTCAACTGTGAATGTCCCTGGAATCAATTATGATCTGCTTGCTTCCAAGGTTGCCGAAAAGATGGGCGATCGGTTTGATGCAGGAATAGCCAGGCTCCCGAACCCGGTAACAGATGTGAAGGATATCATCGATGAAGTATCAAAATATAACAAGGTGATCAATGGCGCCAGCTTCTAAATTCCAATATGTACGAAATTCTAAAAACGAACAGATCCTTGTTGAACCAGTTGGTCAGAGCCGGCATCATTGACCCTCACTGGATCCGGGACCTTGAAATGTATGAGGAGTTTCAGGCTATGGAAATTAAATGTGTGATGTGTAAGTATACTATCCTTGCTGAAAAGTATAATGTCGGAGAGGAAAGTGTGCGGAAAATTATTAAGATGATGCGAGATGAGTAAGTTGTATTTAAATAAGATAGATCTTCAGATTCACGAAAAGCGCGAATTATCGGATCTTGTAGTGGATCCTTTCTGGGGCTCACCTGGTATTTATGTCCTGTTAACTTCAGATATGAAAATCTCCCTCATCGGTTATAGTGACAATATTCCGGTTACTCTGCAGAGGCACATTCCCGATAAATACTTTGAAAAGTATGGATATTTTCTCTGTTCGGAGGAAGAATCAGAAGTCATTGTGAAGAGACTCATTGAAAACATACAGTTAAAGTGATTTTAAATGTTGATCTATGAAAGATACAAGGTTCAAAGAAGGAAATAGCTTTTGGCTCAAACGTAAGAAAACAGGGAGGCAAAAGAACATTAAATCGCCACAAGCTCTTTGGGAACATGCATGTGATTATTTCTCTCTTGTAGACTCAACTCCTTACATCAAGTTAGAGCAGAAAAAAGGCAATACCACTTTTCCAAAAGGCCAGAAGCTTACACTAAAACAAATTCAGGCTATGGCTAATCAGATAGTCGAAATACCCACAATACGACCATATACCTGGGAAGGGTTTGAAGACTTCCTTTTTTCAAAGGGGGTTATTTCAAATCTTAAGGATTATCGGTTCAATAAAAATGGCGCTTATGATGAATTTTCCGCAATCATATCGCGTATAGGAACCATCATCTATGCCCAGAAGTTTGAAGGTGCCGCCGTTGGAGCATTCAACGCTAATATTATCGCCCGTGATCTGGGCTTAGTTGATAAATCATCTACCGATGTAAGGGTAGAACAACCGCTTTTCCCGGATGTTCCAGAGAACAATAAGTAAACTGCCTTCGATGATGGAAGGGCACAAAAGAACGGTTTATGATTCTTATAAGCCTCCAATTGCGAATAAAGTAATTCTGGCCATTAAATTGCTGCAGGGGTGGGTAACCATTATTGAGCTTGAAGAAGCCTTGGGAATTAGCAAAAAGGGTGTGCACCGATACCTGAATATGCTTGTTTCTTTCGGGTTTGTAATTCGTTCCAAAGGCAGAGGTAGATTTAATATTTATCACATCTCCAATACAAAGAAATTCTTTGGGATAAAGTGACAAAGCCCAGGATTTTCCCTCTATCACTTACGGGCGCGTATAAATGGGCAATAGACAATGAAGGACGGGGAATTCCCGTCCGGCCTCATTATCCTTAAGAAATGGAAAACGGTATGAGCCAGTACAGCCTATGCTTTTGATACTTTGATCTTACCTCCGCAGTGCGGACAGTTGATAATATCGTGTTGAGGTTGATCGAATA
>CAZOYZ010000802.1:0-2157 GCA_964584045.1 uncultured Prolixibacteraceae bacterium
GATCGGACGGTTCATAAGCGACATCCAGGCTGAGCAGGCCATCTCCGCTGACGGTCCATTTTGCAGAGTCTCCGTTTTGGTATCGGGCTTCAACGACAAAATCATCCCCTTCAAAGCGGGAGGTGACCAGATCAGCTGTTCGTTCACCGGTCACGAATACCGGCCCTTCCGAAAGCGGGATTAATTCCCCTTTACTGCGAACCTGCCAGATCGTCCCGTCGTTTTTACTGAATGCATAAACCAGCTCACCCGCCTTCACCTTCAACGTGTCGCCGGTCTCCTGAACAAACGGTTTTCCCGGTTTTTTTCCCGTCAGCAGTTCTCCGGCTTTGTTTTCGGGCTTTTTCAGCGGCCAGGTCCAGGTATTCACATGCCGGCCATGCGGATCGGTCATTTTGACGCGTAAAACGTCAGCCGATTGCCAGGCGGAAGGCAAGCTTACTTTCAACCATCCTTTCGCCCCCGGAGCCAGATTGGTTTGCAGGTTCTCTGTAAACATCAGCTTTTCATCCGGCTTCCCGCCAGGTCCCGGGAAATTGACCCATTCAGCAATGAACGAACATTGGCTGAGGTTGGTGTAGAACAAACGGTTCTCGATGCGGAAAATCCCATCGAATTTGGGCGTAATATACCGTTTTTCAAAACTGACAGGTGCCCAGACTTCGCGGATGGTAAAGAAGCTGCCTTCTTTTTCATGGTAGGGGCCCAGGATTCCGTCGGGAGCGTAATTGCCGTGCGGATCCAATTCGCGGTTGCGGTCCGTGCGTTCGACCGACTCATCGGCAAAAACCCACAAAAAACCTCCCGCACAGAGCGGTTCGTCCCACATTTTTTGCCAGTAGTCGTCCAGTCCGGCGCCCAGACCGCCATCGTGCAAGCCGTGTAAAAATTCGGTCGGCAGGAATATTTTGCGCTTGCTGAATCCGTCGTGCGACAAATAATTGTAATCGGTATAGTGAAGCGTATTGATCAGGTTGTAATCCTGCCAGGGATGCAGCACATTCCGTTTCTGGATGTCCAGTTCCGCAAAATCATCGTCCAGGTTCCTGTTTTCCATCCCTTCGTTGCCGTTATCCCACAGAATGACAGAAGGGTGATTGACATCGCGTGCAATCATGTCTTCAAGCAACTGCCGGGCAAGCGGGCTTCCCGGCGGCGGTTCGGGCCATGCCGTGAACTCGTCAATGACAAACAAGCCCAGTGAGTCGCAGACATCCAGGAAATGGCTCTCCGGGGGATAATGTGACATGCGGACCGCATTTACGTTCATATCCTTCATCAGGTTAACGTCTTCGATGCTGAAGGCTTTGCAGGAAGTCCGGCCATACCGGGGACGGAAGGTATGCCTGCATACCCCTTTCAGTTTCACGCGGACGCCGTTCACATAGATGCCGTCGCTTTCGCGCACTTCCACCGTCCGGAATCCGATGCGCCGGCTAAGCTGATGGAGGACGCGGTTATTCTGATCGAGCAGGCTGAAGACAACCTGATATAAATTCGGAAATTCGGGCGACCAGGTTTCGACGGATACCAGTTTTCCAGTAAGGCGGGAGAGCGGAGTCACCGGCGAGGTTTCAAGGCGGGACTGGATATTTCCCTGCCGGTCCCTTATTTCAGCGATGATCCTGTCGGCGTTTTTCAGCCCCGACAAATGAACGGCAGCATTGAACGTTCCGTCGGCGCGGGCATCGATCGCTACTCGCTGAATATTCTCCTGCGGTTTGGCTTCCAGATAAACCGGACGGAAGATCCCGCCGAAAATCCAGTAGTCGGCGTGACGTTCAGCCTGATTGATCCCCGGATGGCCGGAATGCTTTTTGACAAATACCTCCAGCTCATTTTCCTGCCCCTGCCGGATCAGTTTGGTAATGTTGTACCGGAACGGATAAAACGACCCCTGATGAACGGGGCCGGCCGCGCGGCCATTGACGCTGACCCTTGCATCGGTCATGACCCCTTCAAAAACAAGGTCAATCTGCCTGCCTTTCCACGCCGGAGGAACCTTAAAGCGGTATTTGTAGGTGCCGGTTTCGTTCAGCCGGCCTTCCATCTCATCGCGGCCGAAGTTGTATGCACCAAAACCCTGCTGCTCCCAGCAGGATGGAACAGCAATCGTGGTCCATTTTCCGCTGTTCTGTCCGGCCGAACAATAAAAAT
>CAZOYZ010000803.1:0-2134 GCA_964584045.1 uncultured Prolixibacteraceae bacterium
GCGAATTCCAACTGTTTTCTTCTTCCCTTTAAAATAATGAGGTACCTGATTGTTTGCGTTCAGTATAAACGTGTAGGGACCCGGCAGGTAATATTTGATTAACTTGAACAGATTGTTTGGGATGGGACGGCAGTAATCGGACAAATGACTTAAATCGCTGCATATAAAAGAAAAATTAGATTTTTCAATCACAATTTTCTTTATTCGCGCCACTTTTTCAACCGCTTTGAGTTGGGTGATATCGCAACCAATTCCGTAAACCGTGTCAGTAGGGTAAATGATCACTCCTCCGTTTTTCAGGATGTCAACTACTTTTTGAATTCCTTTCGGACTTGGATTCTCTTCGTAAATCTTGATCAACATAGTCGCTCATTTAAATGAATTAAAAATAGATATTTTTACCGATGCTTCAAATATAATAACGAAATTCACACGCATGAATAATCTGTTGCAACGTGAAATAATTACGACTGAAGACGGCTCGCATACCCTGTATGTACCGGATTTGGAAGAGCATTATCATTCCATTCACGGTGCTATTCAGGAATCGGACCATGTATTTATAAGGAATGGACTTCTTAAATGTAACAAACAAAAGCTTTCGGTGTTGGAAATCGGTTTTGGTACCGGACTGAACGTGCTGCTTTCGCTGATCAATAAAGGAGAGCGTGAAATCACTTATTTTAGTTTGGAAAAATATCCGCTGACAGCCCATGAATATACTCAGTTAAATTACCCGGACTTTTTGCCCGGGAACACACGCGAAATATTTCTGGACATCCACCGCAGCGAATGGAACAAAGCAACGGAGATCGTTCCCGGCTTTCAACTCACGAAACTGCACGCTGACCTTACCGGTATTGACTTTGAAAGCCTGCCCTGCTTTGATCTGATCTTTTTCGATGCCTTTGCTCCCGCCAGGCAACCGGAAATGTGGCAGGAACCGGTTTTTTTTAAGATCGCTGAACACACCTCGCCGTCGGGAATATTTGTAACGTACTGTGCCCGCGGGGAAGTACGACGCGCTTTAACGCGGGTTGGATTTAACATGAAAAGGATTCCCGGCCCTCCGGGAAAAAAAGAGATGTTATTTGGAGAGAAAACAAATTCCTGTCACACCGTTCAAAAAAATCCTCTATCTTCGTAGCTTTTATTTGAAGACTTGAATCATTGAAATTGTATAATTTTATAAAACTAAAATGAATCTGAAATCTGTAGTTATTTTAGCTGCTTTAGCCGTTTTAGCAGCCTGTCAGTCAAACAACAGTTCAAAAACTGTGACCCTGACCAATGAAAACGACTCCGCCAGTTACGCGTTAGGTGTGCTGATTGGCCAAAACAATAAACAAAACCTGGACGCTTCGCCGGGAACAAAGGACCTCAATGTGGATATTCTTGTGAACGCCTTCGAAAAGCAACTGAAAGGAGAAGAATCACAAATGGATGCAGCAAAGGCCAACGCCCTGATCCAGAGCTTTTTTGAAAAAGTATCGGCCCGCGAAGCTACCAAAAATGCAGAAGAAGGAAAAGCTTTCCTGGAAACTAACAAGGCCAAGGAAGGAGTGACTACTACGGCAAGCGGCCTTCAGTACGAGATTCTTAAAGCAGGTGAAGGCGCGAAACCAACAGCAGAACAGAACGTAAAGTGCCACTATCACGGGACCTTGATCGATGGAACTGTTTTTGACAGCTCGGTCGACCGCGGCGAACCAGCCACGTTCAATGTAAGCCAGGTGATTCCCGGCTGGACTGAAGCCCTTCAGTTAATGCCTGTCGGATCGAAATGGAAACTATATATTCCAGGTGAACTGGCATACGGAGAAAGAGGCGCCGGAAGGAATATCGGCCCCAACAAAACGTTGATCTTCGAAGTTGAGTTGCTGGAAATCGTCAAGTAAGATCCTTGACGAAAGAAATAGAAAATACCTTCGGCTAAAAATGCCGGGGGTATTTTTTTATCCGTATTTTTGGAGTTCAGGAACCTGAAAAATTAGTCTATGGAAATTAAAGGAAAAATCAACCGGATTTTGCAGCCTTCGTCAGGGATCAGCAAAAGCGGGAACGAATGGAAAAAACAGGAGTTTGTTGTTGAAACATCCGAGGACCAGTTTCCCAAACAAATTTGTTTTACCCT
>CAZOYZ010000804.1:0-2127 GCA_964584045.1 uncultured Prolixibacteraceae bacterium
GGGAAATTTTATCCAGTACGGCAGAATTCCCTTTATCTTTAATATGATTTGCCAGCTGCCTGTACAGGTGATACTCCGTAATTTCGTTGCGTTGAGCAATAATCAGTTGTTTCCTGGTTTCGGGCGATAAAGATTTAACCGGCATCGTTCAGTCTTTTAACCATTCGTATAGCTGATAATGGTCAGCTGTCATTTCAAGTTTCTCATATACTTTTTGAGCGGTGATATTGCCCTTGTCCGCATAAAGACGGATACCTTTTAACCGGTTATCCTGTTCAACCATAGTCCTGATATGCCTGTACAGAGCCTTGTATATTCCTTTTCCCCTGTATCCGGGAAGAACGTAGACAGACTGAATCCATAAAACAGTGCCGTTTCTCCAGTCGCTCCATTCAAATGTGGTGAGCAGCGACGCGATCACGCGCCCGCCTTCCTCCGCAATATAATAGCTTCCTTTATTTGGATCATTGAAAACTGCATTCACGCCAGGTGTCACTGTTTGCCGGTCAAGGGCAATACCCTCCGTTTCCAGTGCCATGGCAATCTGAAAATCGGTGATGTGCCGGGCATCTTCAGGAATAGCCTTCCTAACAATCATGGTGTAACTTGATTTTAGCTTTTAATGAAAACAAAGGTAATTTTTAAAAAACTAAAAACAAGTAACCCGCGGCAGAAAAGGCAGGTAACCATCTTAGCGTGGCAGACTCATTTTTTTTAGAATGTGTTGGAGACTGACTTTGTCACCCGTGAGCATGATCAGCTGAATTTTGTTTTCATCAAGATCAAGCTTCGCTGCCGGTCCTACTTCGCCGGTGATAATTTTTGTTATTCCTTTTTTTCTTAACAGATCAACAACCTTGGATGAACTGTTTTTTTCTTCTGCCCGATAGGGATTGGCAATAAAATGCGTTGAACTACCATCTGTAATCAGAAAATAAGGGCTTCTTCCAAACCTCAAATCCATGCTTGCTGTTAATTTCCTGTCGGTTGCGCTTATTGCTATCATTGTCTTTCTTTTTAATCAGTTACATTTTTCACCGGCGGGGCTAAGGTCCATATTGTAAAATCAGAAAACACGATAACACATCTACCCGTTCATCATTATCGTCGGATCAAATCCTCCGGGTATACTGATAACGTATTGTTTTAGATTTTATTATTCAGCTGTGTACGAAATCACCTTTGTGAAAGTTTATTTCACAGACATTATTATTCGTTTGAGCGCCCGGATTCTGTATTTTTTTAAATCGAAGGGGTTTCTGTATTGTAAATCATTTGCATTATATTTGCACTTTCAAAGGAGATCATATGAAGTTTTTGATTGCTGGAATTATCGTTATCCTTTTTAGTCTGAACACGTTTGCTCAGGTGTTGACTTACGAACTTTCCAGTCATTCTTCAAAACGGCCAGCCATTTTGCAGAATATCGACGTTCAGCAGGATTCCCGTATTGAAACTCTATTACAGAATCATATTGAACAAAATAAAAGAAGGGAGGGTACCGAGGGGTACCGTGTGGAGATTTTCTTTAGCTCCGGAAGCAAATCCAGGGAAGAAGCAATGAGAAAAAAAACAGAATTCCTTAAAAGTTTTCCGGGAGAAACTGCCTATATGTCTTTTCACAGTCCGAATTTTAAGGTTCGTGTGGGTGATTGCCGAACAAAAAGTGAGGCATTGAAACTGAAGGATAAAATTCGTTATCATTATCCCGGTGCCTTCATCGTGCCGGATATGATCCAATTTCCAAAATTATATAGCGAGAGGAAGAGTGATGAGTGAGTTAATCAAACATGAGTGTGGAATTGCGCTGATCAGACTGAGAAAACCTTTGGAGTACTATCAGGAGAAATACGGGACCTGGCAGTACGGTATCAATAAGTTGTACCTTTTGATGGAGAAGCAACACAACAGAGGCCAGGATGGTGCCGGGGTTGTGTGTGTAAAGCTGAACCTGAAACCGGGGCAGGAATATATAAACCGGGACCGGTCGGTCGACCAGAATCCGATCAAGGATGTGTTCGATAAAGTTGGCAAAAGTCTGAAAAAGGCGATTAAAGCGGGTAGGGACGTTAGTAATGTTCCCTGGGTTTATGAAAACCTTCCGTACGCGGGAGAGCTGTACCTCGG
>CAZOYZ010000805.1:0-2125 GCA_964584045.1 uncultured Prolixibacteraceae bacterium
CTGAGAGCAAAATATAAACTCGATTATCCCGGACAAGTACATGATTAACCTGAATTCTTCAAAAACGGTGATCAATATAATTTTATCATATCCACAAAAAAATGGGAACAGTAAACCATGAGAAACAGGGAGAATCGTAAAAACACAGTCCTCAATGGAAGAAAGAAAGCAAAAATGATCACCGGCATCCTTGTGTACAAAGGAAGATCGGGCAAGATGATGCCGCTCCTGATCCTGCTTTTTCTCTGCTTTGCCTGCGTCAGGCAGGAGGATCTTCAAGAGAAGGAGGTCTATTTCAAGGTAAAAATAAATCTGAGCTTCCCGGATCTTTCATCCCGGGCGCTTCAAACAGAAGACTCCGACTGTGCTTACGAGGACAACGCGGTACTAAGATTACCTGATAACTACACAGGATCAGGTACCCCCGTAAGGCTCGTGTACTGTGCACACGGAGCCGGCGGAGGGGTTTCTGACTCAAGCTGGTACCTGAACCGCAGCAGTCTGATCGATACCCTGCTTGCAAACGGTTATGCCTGCTTTGATGTCAACGGCGGGAAGAATCTTGAAAACATGGGCGGCAGTTGGGTCGTTCAATCGGCCTATAAGGCGTACGAATACATCCGTGAGAACTACAATATATATGATGAAATTTTTGTGGTCGGGCTATCCATGGGCGGACTGTCATCCACGAATTTTGTACACAGGCACGGTGCCATTGTTCTGGCTCACGGGATATTCAGCCCGGTTTTAGGTCTGAAAGAGCAGGCCTGGGACAATCCGTGGTTCGCTTCAACGCGGAAAAGCATCTCGGAAGCCTTTCATTTTGACGATCGTACCGGAAATACATGGGAAGGCGATAAGGTGACAGGATGGGATCCTGTTTACACGAATACCTTTCAGTCAAACGAAGATACGTTTAAAATATACCAGGTGCCGGTAAAAATATGGCACGGATCCGGCGATCAGACGACCGCCGTTGACTGTTCGCGGAAATTCTGCCGGTTTATCACAAATGCCGGCGGGTACTGTGAACTAAGGGAACTGGACAGCGATAATCATGGGCTGAGCATGGGCAGCCCGTTTATGAACAATGAGTTAGTACTTTTCTTTAAACGATTTGGCAATTAGGAAAAAATTCCGGATTTTACGTGACGATTCTTAAACGCGTCAAAATCTAAAAGTAAAGAATCCGCCTTCTGAAAAAGGTGGATTTATAAGTTCAACTAAAAACCGCCTCACACTCATGCGTACGAACAGGTTTGTCTTCTTTAATCCGGGTACCCATCCGGGAATGAATGAGGAATTTACGGGTTGTTCCTCGAATGGTTTTTCCACCTTGACGCAGTGCGTTTCACCGGTTGAAAAAGGCTTTGCAGTTTGGGAACATGAATTGCCCGGCGAAGTATTCAGCGGGAGCTATCAATCTGTACTACACCGCTTGTCGCTCTTGTCCTTTTCACCGGAAACAGCTATCGTCCTTTATAAACGGGCAACCGGTTTTGAAGATTTTTTGGGCCGGTTGGTCAACCTGTACCCGAATACCGCTTTTATCGGAGGAGGGGCTGCCTTTTCGGGCGACATGCAGGAAGGCAGATTACTGCCTGATGGAGAAGATGTTTGCGTACTGGCGGTTTCTGCCAAAAACTACAGGGTCGAAAAACTAAACCTGTTCGATGATCTTAACAAACAGCTTGAAATTGAACCGGTATCAAACCGAAGTTTCAGTAAAATCAGGGAACTTCCCGACGGAAAATGGCAAAATGCCGTTTCTTACTTCCGGGAGAAACAAGCTGAAAGGGGAATTGACGTCACTAATTTTGAAAATTTGTGCTTTTGCGACCGGAACAGGCGGAACCTTCACTGTCGTGTCGCGGACGGAAACATCTTTGCAGGCGCCAACCTGCCTAAGGATCGTTTACTTTTCCTGAACTACGTTTCCTCTGAAAAAGCGACTGAACGCCTCTCTCATTTTCTCGACGACACCGACTCCCTGATTTTTGGCTGTGCCGGTATCCGGTCGATCGTTCATGAGCCGTTTTATACCGGGAAAGGATCGCTGGCCGGCTTTATGTTTGGCGAGGTGGTGACTTGCGGGGAACAGGCAGAATTAGGCAATCTGATGCTG
>CAZOYZ010000806.1:0-2122 GCA_964584045.1 uncultured Prolixibacteraceae bacterium
GCCGAAACTTCAACACCCTTCAGCTCTTTGCGTTCTGCTTCAAAAGCATCTTTGGTGTACTGTTTCAGTTTCTGAATATCTTCGGCACTCAACTCCGAATTACGGATCTCAGCACTGTTGATCAGGTAGTGAATGTCGGCGGTGAAATGATCGGGAACAATCCGCTGGAAAGCGTCAATGTAAGGATCATAAATCCCTGTCGTATTCTTTTCGCGTTGTACGCCAAGAATGGGCTTGGGATTATTGGACACCATCGTCGAAGTAGCCAGGACACCGTCAGCGACCTTGACCGGATCAAAATCGAGACTTTTGACGCCTTTGGAGGCCGTGATCCGGATCTCAAGATCGGAAAGACGCATAGCTTCCTGATAATCAACTGCATCTTTGTACGAAAAATTTCCGCCATTTTCGTAGCTGATCACTTTGTTGTTGTCACCTACTTTTTCTCCCTGAACAGTCACAGGCTCGTATGAAGCCTCACCACCCTCATACTTCAGTACAGGAGTCGCAACCAGGGTTACTTTTTTGTTAAAATATTTGGCAGGAAACTGCCCGTCGATGGCTACATCAACCTGCCCGCCGTGTGTTTCCAAAATTTCAGGGGTTACCTGAAAATTGATCTGATCGGCATTCTTCTTCATTTTCTTCAGACCGGCACAGCCCGCGAGAAAGAGAGCTGCAAAGACAATGACAGCTAGAGGTTTTAAGTTAATTTTCTTCATTTTTAACAGCATTAAATATTGAATTTATAAACGAACCGTTTCATTCTTACAAAAATAGCAATGTTTTAAAGATTAAAAAGAAATCAGATTTTTTTTTACCGTTTTATACCCTGTTTTTAAAGCTTCATCCCCAAATGATAAAACGCAAAAGCCCAGACATCCGTATACTCATCAATGATCTTGGTTGTCGGCTTTCCCCCGCCATGACCTGCCTTGGTATCGATACGTATCAACACCGGTAAATTGCCGGCCTGGCATTCCTGCAGCCGGGCTATATATTTAAATGAGTGGGCCGGGACCACACGGTCATCATGATCGGCAGTGGTCACCAGGACAGCCGGATATTCCGTTCCTGGCTTTATATTGTGATAAGGAGAATAGCTGTACAGGTATTCAAACATCCCGGTGCTGTCGGCGCTGGTGCCGTAGTCACCTGCCCAGGCCCAGCCAATCGTAAACTGGTGGAAACGGAGCATATCCATCACACCCACGGCAGGCAGGGCGACCTTAAATAATTCGGGCCTTTGGTTCGTCACCGCGCCAACCAGCAGTCCGCCGTTCGATCCTCCCATGATAGCCAGCTTTTTGCTGCTGGTATAGTTCGAAGCGATCAGGTATTCGGCGGCAGCGATAAAATCGTCAAAGACATTCTGTTTCTTCAGTCTGGTCCCTGCCACATGCCAGTCTTCACCGTATTCTCCGCCGCCACGAAGATTGGCGACTGCAAGAACGCCCCCGTTTTCGATAAAGACCATCCGGGTGGAAGAAAACGAAGGGGTCAGGCTAATATTAAAACCGCCGTAGCCATACAGTAACGCAGGATTTTCTCCGTTCAGTTCAATCCCTTTTTTATGGACGATAAATACAGGCACCTTTGTCCCATCTTTCGAGGTATAAAACTCCTGTTTGACCACAAAATCGTCAGGATTAAACTGAACTTCCGGGCGGAAATAAAGTTCGCGTTCCTTTTTATTCAGATCATAGCGGTAAATTTCACCCGGCGTGTTGAAGGAGGTATAACTGAAAAAGGCGACCGGATCGTCCTTTTCACCGGAGAATGATTCCACACTTCCCACTCCGGGCAGGTCGATGGCGTATTCGAACGTTCCGTCATAAGCATACACCTCCACCTGACTCCGCGCATCTTTCATAAAACACGTGACCATCTTACCCCCTGCAAAAGTGACCCACTGCAACACGTGCTCCTTTTCCGGAATGATCTCGGTCCAGTCCGCTTCGTCAGGATGATGGATATTGATCCTGACCAGCCGGTACCTGGGAGCTTTATAGTTAGTCAGGATGAACAGGTCGTCTCCCAGGTTATCCACGACGTTAAACTCATAATCAAATTTTTCCATGAAGGGTACGAAACCGGAATCTTTGTCAGACAAATCCTTGAC
>CAZOYZ010000807.1:0-2122 GCA_964584045.1 uncultured Prolixibacteraceae bacterium
AACGCCTGCACCTCTCCGTTTTCATCGAGCCTGATGGCAGCAACACCAATTGCATCAAAAGCAACATCAAATTTGCAGACTTTCATCCTGGATTTGATGGTATCACCTGCAGCATCATTCGCTCCGGCCAACCGGATAAATGTTCCATCGATTAAACGGCAAAAACCATTTGTAGGGGGAGCCATGGAAACATGGCCAAAACCTTCCAAACGTCTTGATGCCGGAGTCTGAAGATTTATTTTTTGCTTTTTTAAAACTTTAGAAACTTCCGATATGATCGATTCAATATGGTCTGAGACAACCATCGTTTTCGGCAAAGCTGTATTCCCGTCAAACGGATTTCCCTTGAAATCCATCGACCAGCTTCCCTTCCGGAACAATTTGGTCTGCCCTTTGGATGCCTGATTAAAAAATTCTGCCGTTGATCGTTTTTCAAACTCCGGGTTATATAAGATAACAGCTGCGTAACGTTGTTTGCCGTAATGCACGCACCCATTTTCATCGACAAGTAAACTCCCGTTTTCAATTTCGCTGGTAGGGATTAAATCCGTCGGGATGCCCATGCTCCAGAGACTATCGACCAGATCCATACCTAAATCTTCAAAGTATGGTCCGGCCCAGTTCATCGCAGAAGGATGTCCGAAAATGACAGCAACCGGGCAGTCAAGAGGATCTTTACTGATATAATTCAACAGACGGATGCGGCTTTGTCCCAGCATCATGTTCCCACGGAGTAGTTCAATATACCCGACTGATCTTTTATCCTTACCGGGATATAAAGGATGATAGTTTAACCTTCCGCCTGCAAGTGCCGAACTCCATAGTTCGTGTTCGTAACTCTTTCTGTTGGTTGCATAATACTGGTTGTACCAGACAGGACTATCCCACTTTTTTGACAGTGCTGTTCGTACAGCAAAAGGTGTTAACTCGTCTGTTTGTGCCCAATCCCGTTTGGCAACCCACCAATCGAGCCCGTTCTTTTTGTATTCCCGCCGGTCCGGATAAGGATACCAGGTAGCGTGAGTGACCACTGCCGCTTCCGGCCCAAAGACTTCCTTGACAGTTTGGTAAAAATCATTTTCCAGTGCAGCATTCCGTTGCCGGTTCATCTCCATGTAATAATTGATCGCCATAAGGCGCTCACACTCCTGTCCTTTTATGCCCATATACATGAGTAATAAGTCAGCCAGTAACTCCCGGCCTCCTGTCTTTCCCGCATAGGCTGATGCATAGTGCTTTGAATACCAAAATTGATTCTCAATTGCCTTGTCCCGGGTAAAATTTGGAGGAAATCCCCACTCGTCTCTCATACCCCCGGCCAATGGAACGTCCGAATAGTTACGGATGATCATGCGTTGAAATTCAATTAAATGCGGGGCGAACACATCAGGAGCCAAATAGGTGAACGACGCCATTACACAAGCCTGTTGCTGCCCGCTTTGTCTATTTGCCGGGATACGGACTACGACTGAATCTTTCGATAAAATTAAGACACTGCATTCTTTCGTAATATCCCTCAGTGAATTTGGATCAATCCCTCCGAGTGTTTTATTATAGGAATATACCCTGAGCAGCGAACCTTTTAGCGGGATATATTTCGTCTTGCCACCTGTCATATGATCAGAAAGAGTATTGCTTCGGGCAATGACTTTAACGGATTCATCCTTTGAAAGGTTAACTTCATGAAGCCACAATGATTCCTGAAGTTCATCCGGATAAGCTTCTTCAAATTTGCGCCGGGCCACTCTCGGATCCAATTCCAGGGCGATCTGTAAACCAGACTTTGTTGCATATTCAACAGCCATTTTAACCTGATTGTGGACATCAATATCTGTAATATCTCTGCCCGGGACTCTTATCGCGGTTGATATCAGATCATAACAAGAGTTATTCTTTGCATGATCGAGAAAAAACTTATAACCATCAGCCATAAACTCATCTTCTCCCCAAAACCAGGCACCAATCACAGGCATTAACTCATCTGGCATGTGATTCAAAACCTTGTACGGAGTATTACTTTTGGAAAAAACATGACTTACCGATTGTGCCTGACTTTTTTGTGTAACCAGGATCAGACAGCATATTCCATACAAAAATTTAAGATATTTCATCAATCTATGAA
>CAZOYZ010000808.1:0-2116 GCA_964584045.1 uncultured Prolixibacteraceae bacterium
TATGTAAAGAATCCGTGGGGAATTACAAAGGTAGGCTCTGACGTTTCGGGAGGAAGTGCAGTAGCCACGATCCCCGACATGGGAAACCTGATATCGAGGACTTATATCAATGAGATCGACATTTCGAAAGTAAAGGAAGGTCAGGCTGTGACCGTCGGGATTGATGCCTTCCCGGAAAAGATCATGAAAGGTGAGGTGGTTTCGATCGCCAATATTGGTCAATCCATGCCAAACAGTGATGCCAAGGTATTCGAGGTAAAGATAAAGGTATTCGGAGAGGACGCCGATCTGAAGCCGGCGATGACAACCAGTAACATTATTTTTACCAATACCTATCCTGATACCTTGTTTATTCCGGCCGATGCGGTTTTTGAAAACGACAGCATGCGGTTTGTTTATTTGCAGAAGGATAGAATCAGCAGGCAAATTGTGAAGTTTGGCGAAGCTAACGAAAATTTTGTCCTGGTTTCCAAGGGATTGAAAGAAGGTGACCGGCTTTGTCTGACTGAGCCCGAAAATTCGCACGATATCCCCTACTCGGGGCTGGAAATTTACGCGGAGATCAAAAAGGAAAAAGAAGAAAAGGAAAAAGCAGCAGAAAAAGAACGGTTGGAAACTGCAGCAAAAAAAAGTTCAGCGGCAGGTGTTCCTCCTTCCGGAATAATGATGAATGCTGTTACCAAATAATTTTCAAACCCAGGCGGTATGATCTTGCAAAATTACATTCACGATATTGTCATTGCGATGGAAGCCATTGTAGACAATAAAGTAAAGTCATTGCTGACTGCTTTAGGTATTATCTTCGGTGTGGCCGCAGTGATCAGCATGATGGCGATCGGCAACGGTGCGGAACATGAGATCCTGGAACAGATCAAAATGGTAGGTGTCAATAACATTATCATCACACCTTCTGAGCATGTCGTCAGTGAAAGCGGAAAAAAGGAAGATGACGAGAAAGGCGGGGTCACGAAATTCTCAAAAGGACTGACTTTGCTGGATGCCGACGGCATTCAGCAGGTGATCCCCACCGTTGCGAAAGTCTGTCCGGTAGTGTCTTTTAACTATTCGGCCATTGTCGATGGCAAAAGCAAGCCGGTGGTACTCGAAGGGACGAACGAAAATTATTTTGACCTGTTCAACATCAGGATGCAAAAAGGTGAGATCTTTAATGAATATCAGAACAGGTCGGGCCAGCCGGTTTGTGTGATCGGCGACAATATCCGGAATGTGTTCTTTAATCAGGATGACCCGGTCGGCAAATACATCAAATGCGGGAAAGTCTGGCTGAAAATCATCGGTGTGGCAGAACGGCGGGATTTTACGGCTTCCGCTTCAGATGAGATGGGGATCAGCAGTTCTGACAACAAGATCTTTGTTCCTGTCCAGACCGTGCTGTTGCGATTTAAAAACCGGGCACTTGTGAGGAGCGATGAGGTTGAAAAAGTCAATTCCAATAAGGGGAATAACAGCGGAGTGATCATTATTGGCGGCATGGAAATGAGCGAAGATGAGCTGGATGAGGATCCGGATATCAACCAGCTCAGTAAAATAATCGTTCAGGTGAAGGAGACGGAACAGTTGAGCGCTACCGCAGGCGTGATCAGGAAAATGCTGCTTCGCCGTCACTCCGGGCTTTATGATTTTGAAGTGACCATTCCCGAACTGTTGTTAAAGCAGCAACAACGTACCAAAAATATTTTCAATGTCGTGTTGGGAGCCATTGCGGGTATATCGTTGATCGTCGGGGGAATAGGCATCATGAATATCATGCTGGCTTCGGTGCTGGAGCGCATCAGGGAAATCGGCATTAGGCAGGCTATCGGAGCTTCGCGCAAGGACATCATTATGCAGTTCCTGTCCGAATCGACACTGATCAGTGTAACCGGAGGTATTATCGGGATCATTTTCGGGATCGCCTTATCCAAAGCGATCACGATGATGTTTGATATTAAGACGATTGTGTCGTTTTTTAGTATTCTGATCGCCTTCGGCGTGTCGGCCCTGGTAGGTATTTCGTTTGGATATCTTCCTGCCAGGCAGGCTGCCGAAAAGGATCCCGTGGAATCGCTCAGGCAATAGAGATACTCGGATGTTCAGACGATCAGATACTCAGATA
>CAZOYZ010000809.1:0-2112 GCA_964584045.1 uncultured Prolixibacteraceae bacterium
CCGAAAACGTGGAAGTCCTGGTGGTATGCACCCCCCATCCTAACCACCGTGATCCGGTGGTACAGGCGGCCCGGTTGGGAGTGCATTGCCTCATCGAAAAGCCGATGGCCAGTACACTGCAGGATTGTGATGACATGCTGGAAGCCGCTCGCCGTGACCAGGTTACTCTGGGTGTGGTGAGCCAGCGCAGATTTTATGAGCCGGTAAGACGAATGAAGGAAGCCATCGATCAGGGTAAGATTGGCCGGCCTGCACTTGGACATGTCGTCATCCTGGGTTGGCGTGATGAGGCCTATTACAGAAGCGATCCCTGGAGAGGAAAGTGGGAAACCGAAGGCGGCGGTATCCTGGTCAATCAGGCGCCTCATCAGCTTGACCTTTTTCAATGGCTGATGGGCCCCATCGATCAGGTATACGCGGTTACACGGAACCTGAATCATCCCTATATCGAAGTGGAAGACACGGCTGTGGCCGTGGTGCAGTTCAAAAACGGCGGCGTCGGCAATATCCTCCTGAGCAATTCACAAAAACCCGGTATTTACGGGAAGATTCATATTCACGGAAGCAACGGAGCCTCGGTGGGAGCCCAGACGGAAGGTGGAGCCATGTTTATTGCAGGACAGACGTCTGTCCAGGAACCTCCGGTCAATGACATCTGGACTGTCCCGGAAGAAGAAAGCTTCCCTGAAATATGGAAGCAAACTGATACGGAGCTTTTTAACCGCATTGACGCTGCCGGATATTATATAGGCCTCCAGATAAATGATTTTATCGACGCCATACTGGAGAGACGTGAGCCTGCGGTCACAGGGGAGGAAGGGAGAAAAACCGTTGAACTTTTTACGGCCATCTATCGCTCCAACCGTGACAATACTCCGGTTCAGTTTCCTTTGTGTCCTGAAGAACAGGGAGATATGGACGGGAGAAGGAGAGGAATCCGTAGACCGGAAAAGGGGGAAGGGAGAAAATTGTAAAATTGCCAGTGGCGCACAGCTCATCACGAATAGCTCACAACTTTATTTATGAATACATTTTTGCTTATACTTGGAATCGGCGTTGCGATCGCCCTCTTAATGTTCATGGTGCTCAAACTGAAAATCCACGCTTTTATTTCCTTGTTGATCGTCAGCATCCTGGTAGGGCTGATCACCGGGATGGATTTTGAAGCGATCACCGGCAGCATGAAAACCGGAATGGGCGATACCCTCGGATTTGTGGCCACCGTGGTCGGACTGGGAGCCATTTTCGGACAAATGCTGGAATCGTCGGGAGGAGCCGAATCGATCGCCAAATACCTGATCGGGCGTTTTGGGGAAAAGCGTGCGTCGTGGGCGATGATGTTTACCGGACTGATCGTTTCCATACCGGTATTCCTGGATGTCGGATTGATCATCCTGATTCCTATCGTTTATGAACTCACCCGACAGGTAAAGCGATCGGTACTGTTTTATGCGATCCCTTTGCTTGCAGGACTTGCCGTGGGACATTCGTTTGTTCCTCCTACCCCCGGACCTGTGGCTGTCGCTGAAATTCTGGATGTTCAACTGGGTTGGGTGATTATAGCCGGTCTGGTTGTTGGTTTTCCAACAGCTGTTATAGCCGGCCCCTTATTCGGAAGATACATCAGCCGCAAGATCAGTATTTCTCCGCCCGATTACTTTTCGCAGGCCAATTCTCCGCAGGTGCAGAAACAATTGCCTTCTTTCCGGGTCATTATCCTGATGATCCTGCTTCCTCTTGTCCTTATTGTAGCGGGATCGTTTGCAGAGGTTTTTTATAAGAAAGGTATTATTACCAATCAGGGTGTTTACCAAACGATCGGCTTGCTGGGACATCCCTTTACCGCACTGATCATTTCAACGTTGCTGGCCTTATACATTCTGGGAGTAAAACGGGGCTTTAAAAAAGATCAACTGATGCAATTATCGAACAAGGCCCTCGCACCCGCAGGACTGATCATCCTGGTAACCGGGGCAGGCGGGGTTTTAAAGCAAATCCTGATCGACAGCGGAGTAGGAGGGATGCTGGCGGAAAGCCTGGCAGACTCGGCAATGCCTCCCATCGTGCTGGCTTACCTGATTGCCGCCATCGTACGGATCATCCAGGGTTCAG
>CAZOYZ010000810.1:0-2110 GCA_964584045.1 uncultured Prolixibacteraceae bacterium
GCCCGTAAGCTCTCAGTTTACGGATCGCTTTATTGGAATAACGTTCAGGTTTCTCACTTGCTCCTATGACTAGTGTCCTTTTCATATCCTCCTTCAGTTCCGGTTCAGCAGGGCCACCGCATATACGGAAATTCCTTCTTCCCTGCCCTCGAACCCAAGTTTCTCGGTCGTTGTAGCCTTGACCGATACGGCTTCATTTTCCAGGCTTAATACCTCCGCCATCTTTTTCTCCATCATAGGAATATAATCCTTTAACCTGGGTTGTTGTACAGCTACCGTGATGTCGATATTGCCAATATCATAACCTTTATCATTGATCAGTCCTTTTACTTTCTTCAACAAAATTTTGCTGTCAATATTTCTGAAATCATCGGAATGATCAGGGAAATGATACCCAATGTCCCTCAGGCCGGCTGCTCCAAGCAAGGCATCACAGACCGCGTGAATGATCACGTCGCCGTCTGAATGAGCCACTGTGCCTTTGAAATGAGGAATTAAAATGCCACCCAGCCATAGTGTCTCCCCTTCTGAAAGACGGTGCACGTCATATCCAAATCCAATACGTATTTTCATCGCTTCAACATTAAATCCCAAATTCCGGCGACTCAAATCCCAAATTTAAGACACAAGTATCAGGAAATTGTTTCAGGCAAAGATACGGAATTAAGATCGACGATTTCTTCTCTGATCAGATTCATTATATTTGTGCGTACGGGTCAACCTGGTAATCTTTACATTATTTTTGATGGTTATGGATATTAAAGATTTATACAAGCTCTTTCAGGAACATCCCTTTATATCGACCGACAGCCGCAACATTCTGCCGGGATGTATTTTTTTTGCACTGAAAGGACAGAACTTTGACGGCAACCAATATGCGGACCAATCCTTGGATAAAGGGGCCGCTTATGCGATTGTAGACGATCCTGCCGTCGCCAGGGGAGGTTCATTCTTGTAAGCAATGTCCTGGGATGCCTGCAAAAACTGGCGGGCTATCACCGGAGAAAACGAAATATCCCGGTGCTGGCCATTACAGGCACTAACGGAAAAACCACGACGAAAGAGCTCATTTCGGCTGTACTCCAAAGGAAATATACCATCACGGCAACCCGGGGGAACCTGAACAACCATATCGGTGTTCCTGTCACCCTGCTTGGAATGACGGCCCAAACTGAACTCGCTGTCATTGAGATGGGAGCCAACCATCCGGGCGAGATCGCGGCGCTTTGCCAAATTGCAGCGCCCGATTACGGACTGATCACCAATATCGGCAAGGCCCATCTTGAAGGTTTTGGTTCATTTGAAGGTGTTGTCCGCACCAAATCGGAGCTTTATGATTTTTTGAGACAGAACCACGGAAAATGTTTTATTAATCTGAATAATGAGCTGCTGGTGAAGCAGGCAGCCGGACTTGAAGCCCTGTCCTACGGAAGTATTCCCGAAGCCCAGCTTCAGGGAATCCCCGAAGTCGGACCCTGGTATCTGACTGTCCGGACTCGCTTCCCAAAAGGTTGGCTGTATCTGAAGTCCAACCTCATAGGGAGTTACAACTTTGAAAACATCCTGGCAGCAGCCCGGGTGGGTCTTCACTTCGGTATTGACCCTACGGATATCCAAAAGGCGGTTGAGCATTACCAGCCCGGCAACAGTCGTTCACAACTCATTCAGAAGGGAACCAACAGGATCATCATGGATGCCTATAATGCCAACCCGACCAGTATGACCGCTGCCCTGAATAACTTTATCAGCATCAGCCATCCCAAAAAAATCCTCATCCTGGGCGATATGCTCGAACTGGGCAGCCACGCACGGGAGGAACATGAAAAAATAGCCGCTGTGGTCCGGCAGGCAGACTTCAGTATGGTCTGTCTGGTAGGTCCTTGTTTCTCGGCAACCGACGCCGGTCCGGCAAAGAAGTTCCCGGCCACGGAGGCTCTGTCCGATTACCTGGCCAAACAAGGGCCATTCAACGATAGTCTGATCCTGATAAAGGGGTCCAACGGGATCCGGCTCGAAAAGATCGTTGATAACCTTTGAGTCGAAAGCAGGTAAGCCTCAGTTTACCGGCTTCGTCACTTTCAGGACGTCGGCAATAGCCTGCTCAAAAGTT
>CAZOYZ010000811.1:0-2101 GCA_964584045.1 uncultured Prolixibacteraceae bacterium
ATTGGGGATATCGGAAAGCAAAACGAATATTCAAATTTCAGACACTTTAAAATACTTTTTGGTCAGCCCCAAGATTAAGATTAAGATAAACCTATTCCCAATACCATACTGCCGTCCACCTAATTACTAAAAAGTTTAAATCTATTGTCACTACATGATCCACGTTATTGACTCCAATAGCTAATGACGTTGTTTCCATAATATCCCGGGCACCGTCTGTAATCCAAGAGACGGCGTCCCATAAGCTGGTCAAAAAACCAAATTCAAACCTTTGTTCTAAGGTTTCAAATTCAAAAACATCTGATTGATTCATAATTCATAAAATTTAGATTATTATTTGCGGGGTTATTTTTTGTTCCCAGACATCCCATCCCGCTTAAGACGTCTAACCTTGAATATGTTCCAGACGAATTGTATCAGCATGAAGTAAAATAAAGAAACGAGAACCAGAGATGGCATATTTATAGCCTTATGATCAAAACCGACTGAGAACAGATTATTTACAATATCGTATATTGTAACAGGAAATGTAAAAACTTCTCTGGTGTAAGCGAAAAAGATGACAAAGATAAATAAAAATAAAAATATGTAATTCGCTGATCCGTAAACTATTAGAAAAAGACTTCTGAGACTAAGCCTAACTTTGGGTCCCTTGAAAATCTGAACAATAAAGGAAAATAGCGCTTTTCGCGAATTTGGCCTCAAATTTGGCAAATTTGCCAAGTCACTTAAGATCCAGTATCCATCATATCTAAATAGTGGATTTAGTTGTCTTAAAGCGTTAAGAAAAATTAGTACAGCAAGCATACTAAAAACAGAATTTCCTGTAATAATAGCAGTAATAACTAATAATACTGAATACATAATCTCAAAGTAAATTCCTGCCAGATTTACAACCATCCTGTTCTTTTTTGATATCATCCAAATAGCTGAAACATCAGAATAGGTAACCGGAAAAATGAAATAAAAACCAAAGCCAAAGCCTCCATGACCAGCCTTGAATTTTCGGCAAGCGCTAATATGTCCAATTTCATGAAAAAAAGGACTAAAAAGCAACAACGATAGATATAAGAGCATCGCATGAGTGGAAATACTTATGTTTTTTTCAAGCGAAAAGCTCGATCCGGTATACATCAGATTGAATATATCAACTACAATACCCGTTGAAAATAAAATCCATAATAAATTAGGATTAAATAAAAAAACAAACAGTTGACCAATTTTGCCTATTGTTTTTGAGGATAGTATTTGAAAGCGTAAGTGTAAATATTGATTTGAGATATCATTGTTTTTATTTTTTAACTTTACCAATATTTTGTTTGTAATATCTTTGTATTGCTCAAAGGTTACGGTAGTTATACTGCTCTCGCAAAACATGCCATATGCAGAGCTTAAATTATCGCATCGTTGGAGAGAATCGATCACTTTGACTGAGTTGGCATTCGCAACAAAATAACTGTTATCATCCTGTGAAATGATATACTTATCATTATAAGGCTTAATTTCAATTTTTGAATCGACTAACATCACTTATGGTATTATATATAAGGAGATAACTCAGGTCTGAAATTGAATACCCGAAGCCTTCGTTTTCTTAATCTTTTTTGGAAAGGAACTATTTTTGGAATGGTATCCGGTAATGTTTGGTTTACCAGGATATCAAATTCATTGATGATTGCCGTCCGCTCATTAAATGTTCCGAAATAATGCTTCAGGGTCATGGAATCTTTCGGCTTAATGGCCCTGGCCAACAGATCCTTCATGTCAGTTGCCTTTACTTCCGCCCATTCTTAGGACAGGATAAATATAACTCTAAATTTGATAATAATGATGATGCAATCATGTTAATAACCGGAAATAATTTTCCGGGAAATTGATAAGTCAACGAACGATGCCTTCTCTCCTGATTGTAATAGTGAAAGTGGCGTTTCAGCCTTTTACAGAGCTCGGGGCCAGTTTCATAAGCGTTCAGTTAAATATCAAAAATTATCTAAGACGGATAAATACGTGGATTCTTCCAAATGGTCATCATTGGCATCTATTATGATTTTCATGTAAAGATTAGCTATCATACTGGCATTCCCTCCCGGCATATGAATTC
>CAZOYZ010000812.1:0-2086 GCA_964584045.1 uncultured Prolixibacteraceae bacterium
ATCATGTTCTGCGGGATCGGGAATAGTTCACTTATACCGCTTTTAAATCCTTTTGATCCCAGTATGGAAGCAGCCTGGCCGGTACGAACCATATCAAAGAACCGGTCTCCCTCCATGGCCAGTTCCAGACGGCGTTCGTTCAGCACGTCATCAATACCGGGATTTGCAATGGCGGGTAAGTCCGCCCTGCTTCTCACCTGGTTCAGAGAAACTGCTGCACCCGAAGCGTCACCTGTCCTCACTTTGGCTTCAGCATTGATCAGCAGTACTTCAGCATAGCGGAGAACCCGCACATTTGCACCCCAGGAACACCACCATCCAAGTTCATCGCGCTCCTGAACGGTTGAATAAACCTTCCCGTTATAACGCGGAACATTCACTCCTTCCATTTCGTTCAGTCCAATTCCTCCGATCAGGTCACCATTCGGGGCCGTCTGCCCATGATAAATAATGGTTGTATTTTTACGAACCACATCACCGGCCGCATCGAATGCATTGGCCAGGTCGTCGGTAGGCACATTGAATCCCCAACCATAGTCACCTCTGGGACCTTGCGGCTCGGCATGCTGGCAGTTTGTCAGATCCCAGTCACCCGGATCGTACGGACATTGTATTTCAAGTACAGATTCTGCACAATTTTCGTTGGCAATCCGGAACATACCCCAAAAATCATCCATCAGGGTGTAAACACCCGAAGCAATAACCTGGTCGGTAAGTGTTGCCGCTTCACTGTAATTTTCAAGGTAGAGATCCACTTTTGCAAGTAGCGTTTGGGCTGCGCCCTTTGTTGCGCGACCGGTATTTGCGGCATCGTGCTGAACCGGCAATCCGCCTATTGCATCATTCAAATCACTGACAATCTGAGCGTACACGTCGTCCTTTGGAGCCCTTACTGCGGCTTGTTCTGCAGCCGTTTCGGTTGATGTGACCAACGGAACATCACCATAAGCGCGGACCAGGTCAAAATAGAAATAGGCACGTAAAAATTTAGATTCGGCTACCAGCCTTGTTTTTTTGGCTTCACCGGTCGAAGTATTGTCAATCTTATCGATCACCTGATTACAAAGATTAACGCCTTTATAGCGTGCACTCCAATAATCATTTATGGTTCCTTCGTTCGGGACGACGGAAAAATGATCATAGTCATTTAAAAAGGCGGCATCACCGACCACACTTCCTTTGATCGAATTGTCGGAAGGCATTTCCTGAATGGCCATGAAAGGGAATGCTACCTGGCCCCACGTCCGCATCTGTGCATAAATAGCAACTACTGCCTGATCCGCATGTGCTTCGGTCACAAAAAAATCAGCTTCCGGTAATTTTCCCTCCGGCTCAAAATCAAGGTAACCTTTGCTGCAAGCGAGCACAAAAAGAAAGGGCAAAAGCAAAAGCGAGCTGTATCTATTTCGTTTCATAATTCTGACTTTTTTTGATTAGAAATTAATATTCACGCCAAAATTGTAAGTGGCTGACATCGGATAGACATAGCTGTCCACACCCTGATTGGTGGCCGATTCAGCGTCTGTTTTAATAATCTCGGGTGAGAATCCTTTATATTTAAAGAAGGTGAACGGGTTTGTCGCGTTTGCAAACAAACGAATGGTACCTGTACCTATTTTAGAGGTCAATGATTCAGGGAGGGTATAGCCAAGCTGAATATTCTGAATTCTGAAAAAGTTGCCTTTTTCGATCGACCAGGAGTTGACGACCTTGTTCTCTGAACTTGCCAGATCTGCAGAAGGATAGGTAGTCGATGTACCTTCGCCATGCCAGCGGTGATCATAAAAATCCTTGTCGTAATTTTCATTGCCGATCTGGCGGAAGCGCTTGGCATTATAAATATGATTTCCACCCTGACCATACAGGTCAATGACCAGGTCAATCCCCTTGTATTCAAAGTAGAAGTTAAGGGCGTAATTAAAAGTCGGAAGGGCGGTACCGAGGAACGTACGGTCTTTGTCATTAATGACCCCATCCTGATTAATGTCTTCATATTTGAAGTCACCCGGCTGGGCATTGGGTTGAACAGGAGTTCCTTCATCATTTTTATAATTCGCGATCTCAGAATCATTCTGAAAGATACCCA
>CAZOYZ010000813.1:0-2073 GCA_964584045.1 uncultured Prolixibacteraceae bacterium
TGTGACTATCATGCCTTTTTGTCACCCATCCTGTCATTGTAAAATCGGCGGACTTTGGCATTGTGCCAATTTTGCATTCCGGGAGCCTGAATCTTCCTTGGCATAATCATTGATCTGCCATAGCTTGAATTTTAGATTCAGAAATATTAAAAAAATAAATAAGATGGGAAAAATAATTGGAATCGACTTAGGTACCACCAATTCGTGCGTAGCTGTCATGGAAGGTAACGAACCTGTTGTAATCCCCAACAGTGAAGGAAAACGAACTACTCCTTCCATCGTGGCTTTTGTCGAAAACGGAGAACGTAAGATTGGTGATCCGGCCAAACGTCAGGCTATTACCAATCCCCGGAAGACGATTTTTTCAATAAAACGTTTTATGGGTGAAACTTTTGCACAGGTAGGTAAAGAAGTTGCCCGTGTTCCTTATAAAGTTGTTCAGGGTGATAATAATACTCCCCGGGTACTGATCGATGACCGGAAATATTCTCCCCAGGAGATCTCGGCGATGGTCCTTCAGAAAATGAAAAAGACAGCTGAAGATTATTTGGGACAGGAGGTCACAGATGCCGTCATTACTGTTCCTGCTTATTTTAGCGATGCCCAGCGGCAGGCAACCAAGGAGGCAGGTGAGATTGCAGGGCTGAATGTCAGGCGTATCATCAATGAGCCCACTGCCGCATCACTGGCGTACGGCCTGGACAAGAAACACCTGGATATTAAGGTGGCCGTCTTTGACCTTGGGGGCGGTACATTCGATATTTCGATCCTGGAGTTGGGTGACGGCGTGTTCGAGGTTAAATCGACCGACGGGGATACTCATCTGGGAGGTGATGACTTTGATCAGGAGATCATTAACTGGCTGGCAGAGGAATTTATGAGGGAGGAAGGCATCGATCTGAGAAAAGATCCGATGGCTTTGCAACGGTTGAAAGAGGCTGCCGAAAAAGCAAAGATCGAACTTTCCAGTTCCACACAAACAGAAATCAACCTGCCGTATATCATGCCGGTGAACGGGATACCCAAGCATCTTGTAAAGACCCTGACCCGTGCGAAGTTCGAGCAACTGTGCGACAAACTGATCAATGCGACGATGGAACCTTGCCGTAAAGCGTTAAAAAATGCGGGCTTGAATGCTTCAGACATTGACGAGGTCATTTTGGTGGGTGGCTCCACCCGTATTCCGGCCGTCCAGGAAAAGGTACAGCAACTGTTCGGGAAATCGCCTTCGAAGGGCGTCAATCCGGATGAGGTTGTGGCAGTTGGGGCCGCTATTCAGGGAGGTGTACTGACCGGTGAGGTAAAAGACGTACTGCTGTTGGATGTAACCCCGCTTTCCCTGGGTATTGAAACCCTTGGAGGTGTTATGACCCGATTGATCGAAGCCAATACCACCATCCCGACCAAAAAATCGGAGGTCTTCTCGACTGCTGCGGATAACCAGCCTTCTGTAGAGATCCACGTGTTGCAGGGAGAACGTCCGATGGCTGCAGGCAATAAGACGATCGGAAGGTTCCATCTTGACGGACTACCGCCGGCACCCAGGGGAATACCGCAGATTGAAGTTGCTTTTGATATCGATGCCAACGGGATCCTTCATGTCAGCGCGAAAGATAAAGCCACGGGCAAATCGCAGTCTATCCGGATCGAAGCTTCGTCCGGGCTCAGTGATGACGAGATCAAACGGATGAAGGATGAGGCGGCGGTCAACGCCGAAGCTGACCAGGCTGCCCGGGAAAAGGTCGATAAGCTGAACCACGCGGATAGCCTGATCTTTCAGACAGAAAAACAGTTGAAAGAATTTGGCGATAAAATACCTGCCGATAAAAAAGGTCCCATCGAGGCTGCACTGAACAAGCTGAAGGAAGCTCACAAAAATCAGGATATATCTGGTATCGATGCTGCTACAGCCGAATTGAACCAGGTATTCCAGGCCGCTTCCCAGGAGATGTACAATGCCCAGTCGCAAGGGAGCACGGCCGGTCAACCCGGGCCTGACAGCGGGGCCGGCGCCCAGGGAGGAAAAAGCAAAGGCCAGGACGGCGAGGTGACTGACGTCGATTTTGAAGAAGT
>CAZOYZ010000814.1:0-2072 GCA_964584045.1 uncultured Prolixibacteraceae bacterium
GCTTTGCCGTCCCATTTTGTCCGGAGTGTTTTACCGTTATCCGTTTTTACGGTAATCACTTCCTGTTTTCCCTCGCGGACAACCTCAATGTCGAAGGTGTGATTAAACGCTTTTATTTTCCGCAGGTTCATGTAGTTCCACCCTTTGGGCAGGCGGGGCGTCATTGTAAAGGCATTCAGTCCGGTCGGTTCAATTCCGAAGAGTCCCTCCGTAATCACCCGGCAATACAAAGCGCTTTCGGCCGATAAATGCCGCTGGTCTCCCTCCGGCCAGGCCTCCACGGGATAAGGTACGTGTTCGCCCAGCAGGCGCATGGCCGAATAATAGCCCAAATAACCCATACATTGATCGGTAGCTCCGCTGGCCAAAAGTCCGCGGAAGGCATACAGCGTGGAGCGGTCCCAGAAGGTCTTGCTCCCCGATTCCGTCAGAATGCCGTTAGCTGTCCAGAGATGATCGGAAAACAACGCGTTGATGGTTTGTTCCTTGCGGTCGGTGATCCCCATCACCAGTGGCAGGCAGATCCATGAACGCAGTTTGGTATTGTCCTCATAGTACCGGTAGGTATCGAAACCCTGAATGGTTGCCCCGAAGTACTTCTCAATGGCGACTTTCAGCGCAGCGGCCTCTTTCCGGTAAGATGAAGCGATGGAACCCATTCCAAGGCTTTCGGCCAGATAGGCGGCACTGATACAGGCGCCGTATGCCAGGCTGTTGGTCGACAGGTTGATCTTTCCGGCAGGGAAACGCCCTTCCAGTTCATCATTGTCCGATGCGATAACGCCATCGCTTGTTTTCTTACGCTCCAGGTATTCCATGCACCAGGTAATTAACGGCCAAAGTTCACGGGCCGTACTTTCCCGGCCATAGGCCAGGGCAAAGCGGGAAGCCCCGTAAGCGATCATCGCCATATCACCGCGGTCGCCGGCACCATTCCAGTAATCGGTACCCTCGGCGATGATCGAACTCGGTATGGGCTTGTACTCCTTGTTCATATACCGCGCAAACAGGCGGAAGCTGTTAATAGCCGACTCATTTGCCCGCAGGATCCCTTCAAAAGGGAAAAAGGGATTTGCATATTCAGCCTGGTCGTTCGCCCAGATGGCCGCATAATAAGCACCTCCCCCCGGGCCATGCATCAGTCCGCCTTTGGCATCGTAAATACTCTCCGTTGCCCGTATTTTGGCAAAGGCAAACTCCCGGTCAATCGTGTCATTGGGCGTATCCAGCTGCAAACAGGCAAACACATCGGCAATGAAATCTTCCCGTTTGTCGAGTTCAAAGGAAGGCGACCAGGAATAAGGCTCTTCACAAGCCTTCCTGCCCGAATAAACTACCGCAAACTCACAGCTCTCGCCCGCCGCTAGCATTTCTTTGACTTCACCGCCAACGACCGTCCCGGCTGTCACCACATATTGTCCGTACACCCCTTTCAAAGGGTCGGTATTGATCGCTTCATAGTTATTGTCAATGGAGATCTTACAAGCGGAGTTTCCCGTATTTTTAAGGCTGACGATCTCGATGAACGCCGCTTTGTCGACCGAAGGAAACAGGGTACGCCTGATCTCCAGGCCGGCGTTGGTCGAACTGCTTACAACCAGCTTCCCTTTCAGTTCGAACGATTCTGGATATTCTTTCACCTCTGTGCCGTTTGCCCGGATAGACAGCCGTGCCTGATCACTGAATTCGGCAATCAAACTGGCGTGGGTGTTATTTGGAATCGTTCTCAACATCGGAAATACCAGCTTTTTGCTGACCACCAGCTCCCCATTCTCATTCACGCCGTAGCGAATGATCCCTGATATCCGGAGCCCGCTCATTTCGATGTGATCAAGATGACCCGCTCCTTTTCTCACCTTCCAGCAAATGCCCTCCTCGCCTGTAAAGGCCCACCTTCGGGTATTCTGCGCAAAAACAGTATTTTGGGAACAAATTAAAAGGGAGAAGACCAGGAACAGAATGGGCAGGTTGAAATTTCGTTTCATAGGTTAATAATTTGTTTTTTAGTTGTCGTATGGAACTCCCATGTTGCCGAAAATTTTTATCATAAGCCCGGGCGTTGCAGCGCAATA
>CAZOYZ010000815.1:0-2069 GCA_964584045.1 uncultured Prolixibacteraceae bacterium
TCATGAAGGAACTGCACGATTATGAACTCCTGGAATAAAATCCCGTTTAACGTATGGTCCATTTCACGCTCTCTTTATATCCCGCTTTGAACCGCAACCAGTTCCCGGCTAAAGAACCCTCTTTGTCTTTATCTGCGACTGACGGCTCCGGCGAGTATTTCGTTTACGGGTTGAATTTTTGATGCCGGTGATAATCCGGGATGAAATTCCATCCTAAAATAAAGCTTTTGTTTAAACCGGTTTTAAATTGCTGTTCTATCCGGGTAAATCTGTTCTACTGCAATCTAATGGAAAGCAATGTGTTGTATATTTGGAAGTAGAACAGAGTAGAATTATGCCCGACATCTTCGAACTGATCCTTACGGAACAACAGGAATGCCGTTCCAAGAAAGATGGGATCGTAGCCGGAATTCTGGCTGCGATCAACCATAAGGTGATCTCGAAAGGCGACCCGCTTCCTTCGGTCAATAAGCTGATCCAACGACTTGGTGTTGCCAGGATGACTGTTGTAAAGGCATTGAATATCCTGAAGGAACGGGGGATCATCGTCGCAGAGGACAAAGTGGGTTATTATGTGAAAGATGTCAATGTAAAACGAGAACTGAAAGTATTCCTTTTCCTTACCGGATTCTATTCTTATCACGAGGTCTTATACAACAGCATGATTGAAGGGATTGACGATCCGGGCATTACGGTCGATCTGTATTTTCATCACTGTAATTCACTGATTTTTAAATCGGTGTTGATGGAGAACCTGGGTTCCTACGGCCTCTATGTGATCACCGGATTTGATGATCCGCAGGTCAGGTCGCTGCTGTTGAGAATCCCTCACAAAAAACTGCTGCAGATCATCCGGCCTCCTTTATTGGAAGGTATTTCCTCCATTACCCAGGATTTTTATACCGGTTTGAAGAAGTCCCTGGAAAAGCTGAAGGATCGGTTGGCTCACTATAAAAAATTTATCCTGATTTTTCCGTCAGAAAGGAGTCATCCCGAAGCGATCAAAGCTGCCTTTGTTGAATTCTGTACCGAAAACGGGATCATCTGCCGGGTTGAAAGGAAATTAGACCGCGAATTCATTGCGAAAGGTTGTGCGTTCTGGGTCATCGAGGACAGTGATCTGATCACGTTGATCAAGGCCGGAGAAGAGAAAGGCTTGCAATTAGGGAAAGACCTGGGGATCCTGTCTTATAATGAAACCCCGATGAAAGAGATCATCCGGAACGGGATCACGGTGGTGAGCGCCAATTTTGCGAAAATGGGACGCTCCATTTCCCGGTTTATCATGAACCCTGCGAAAACAACAGAGCTATTCAATCCTGAAATCATTATCAGGAATTCATTATAGAGACACAAAACGACTAACGAAGTTGAAAAACGACTATAGAAAATGAAAAAAGAACGGACTAATTTTCGCTGGATCATCCTGGCTTTGCTTTTCATTGCCACCACCATTCTTTACATGGACCGGTCTGCTCTGGGGATTTTGGCTCCTGACCTGCAGAAAAGTGTGGGCTGGTCGGAAGAGCAATATGGGATTATCAACAGTGTGTTCATGATTGCCTACGCCATTTGCTTTATGGTGATGGGCAGGCTGATCGATAGAATAGGAACCGGTAAAGGGTACCTGGTTTCAATCGGCATCTGGAGCCTGGCAGCTTTGGGACATGCCCTGGCCAGATCATGGATTGGTTTTGCCCTGGCCCGTTTTAGCCTGGCAGTGGGGCAGTCAGGGAATTTCCCGTCAGCGATCAAGGCTGTTGCCGAATGGTTTCCCAAAAAAGACAGGGCTTTGGCAGTAGGCATCTTTAACGGTGGTGCCAATATGGGGACTATTCTGGCTCCTTTGATCATTCCCCCGCTGGTGCTTGGTTTTAACAATTGGCGCATAGGGTTCCTCTGGACTTTTCCCATCAGTCTGGCATGGGTTTTCCTGTGGCTGAAGTATTTTAAAAAGCCGGAACAGAACCCCCGGGTGTCGGATGAGGAGCTTCAGTACATCCAGTCAGACAGTGGGGAGGAGACGAATACGGAACAGGTAAAATGGAGGGACATCCTTCCTCACCGGG
>CAZOYZ010000816.1:0-2069 GCA_964584045.1 uncultured Prolixibacteraceae bacterium
TTTAAAAGTTCCCTTATACTGAATACCGACTGACCTCCTGCTCCAATAATACCGATGTTGACCTTGTCGCTTGGTGCAACATATCCTTTTCCTCCAAGAGTACACCTCGGTAAAATCATTAAACCAACCGATGACATGGCTAACCCTTTCACAAATTTTCTCCGGGAACATCTATTATCCTGTTTATCGTAAACTTTTCCCATTTTTTAATTTTTATCCTCTTTAGATTTACATCTGTCTTCTTAATGCATTTCAGTGTCACATATGCCAATTCCTCCTCGGTAATAATTAAACTGCACATTAGGATGATCGGCCAGTAAAGACATGGGAACGGAAGAATCGATTATCCTTTTTCCAATCATGAAAGCCGTCAGTCGTTGCCCAAATGCATTATCATGAGTTCCGGCCTGCCAGATCGATACTTTATCTGCCTTCCATGTTTGAACCGGTCCAACGGTTATCGCTTTTGTTGGAATTCCTGTCACCACACCACCTGCACTTGTCCGGGCATTTTGCATACAGGTCACCGGATGAAGATTTACAACCCTGGCTGTAAGCCGCCTAAACTCTTCAGGTGTTGGAGGAGCATCTGTAAACTGACCTTCCCTTTTTACGGGATCATTAAAAGCCCAGTGTTTGGTATCCCCCTGTCCTCCCTGCATGACTGCACAACGAACGCCACTGTCCCAACTCTGAAGGTATTCATTTATCTCCGCTTTGGGAAAATGCAAATTGGATTCCGGCATACTGAATTTTTTATCGATCCTGTTAAAGCACAACTCCCGGTCTGCCCTTTCAAAAGATATTGGATTGGCGCTGTCAATTTCCCGGCCGTTAACATACCATTCATCCATTCCCCAAAAGTGAGCATGTGATAAGTCTAACTGAAGTTCATTAACCATTCTTGCCACTAATGGAAGTTGTTCCGTAGGGCCGATTGGCCCGCAAACCCCAACCGGGACAGATGCTGTTGCCTGCTTCCATGCCGTTATGTATTCAAGTGCTTCTGCCAGGTAAAAGTCTTCAAGCGTATCATAGAATACCACTTTGAATCCTGGTCGAGAAAGTTGAAGAAGATCATTCGGAGACAGTTTTGCTGCATCCGTCAGTAACTCATCATCCAGAGTAGTGAAATCCCACCAGTCAGGAGCCAACATACTTAATTTTCTTGCCATATCGTCTTTTAAAATTTAAAAAATTTTACAATCCTTTCGTTATTACCAGATTCCCTAACAGCTCTTTTAATATATTATCCTGTCTGTAGCCATGTCCCAGATGCTGGCGAAAACCCTCGGCATAACTGACATTTATTTCCGCCCCTCTCACCTCTGCAAAATGCTTCATTGCCAAAATATATTCATCAACCTGATGATGCTTTAACAACCAGTTTCGCTGACTTTCGTGGCTTGCCAGCATTGCTTCCTTAATCGCGATCTCTCCTGAAATATCAACATACATGGCAGGTGGCAATTTGTTCCCATACTTATCTTTACCTTCCATGGCATCAACGTAATACAGGTAAGGTGAAGGCTCAAATTTTTCTTCGTTTATTCCGAGATTTTTGATGCCGCAGGAGAAACATGCTGTCTGTACAATCAGACTTGTCATCTCATGATCTACCATATAATCAACAGGGCTTGCAGTAAAAACAATATCAGGCTGGATTCTTCGCATCAATGCTGTTGCAGCGTTGATTGTTTCACGACTATATAGAATATACACATCTTCAAAATCAAGACAATGGTAAGTTCCGCCTATCAATCCTGCAGCTTTGTGGGCTTCTCCCTTTCTAATTACGCTTATTTCTTCCCTTGTACAATTTTCCGTTCCTTTATCTCCGGGTGTCATTGTCGCGATATGAATTTCCCATCCTTTTTTTCTCAGCAGGGATAAGGTACCTGAACACATCATCTCGGCATCATCGGGATGAGCAAAAATGGCTAAAACTCTTTTTTTCATAACCGTTTACTATTTTAAATTGATCTTCTTATCATCATCAGAATTTTTTACTGGCTATTTGCAGCAGACTGATCGGCAGCAAAGATCAATCTGTGGGTCACCAGAGCATC
>CAZOYZ010000817.1:0-2063 GCA_964584045.1 uncultured Prolixibacteraceae bacterium
CAGGTGTCGTTTTATGATATGAAGGATACCGTAATGGTGGAAGTAATGGATAACGGGATTGGTGTGGAGAAAAAAGATCTTTCAAGGATCTTCGAGCGTTTTTACCGTGCCGATAAATCACGCTCGCGCGAACAGGGAGGAACAGGACTGGGCCTTTCCATTGTGAAACATATCATCGAAGCACATAAACAGACCATTAATGTTAAATCAATGGTTGATGAAGGAACTACTTTTACCTTTACACTTGAAAAAGCCAAATGAAAGCTGTAAATTTCCTGTTAATTTATAAAGTCTGTTCGGGCGGGTTATGTATTGGAATCATTTAACATTTGTTAATACCTTTCAGAATGAGTGAAGAGAAATACAAGATCCTGTTGGTTGACGATGAAGTCGATATCCTGGAATTCATCAGTTACAACCTTGAAAAGGAGGGATTTAAGGTTTATACCGCACAAAATGGTGCTGAAGCAATAAAAATTGCAGAAAAGAAATTACCTCATCTGATCATTTTGGACGTCATGATGCCCGAAATGGACGGTATCGCTGCGTGTGAGGAGTTGCGCAAAATACCCGCCTTGCAGGGAAGCATTATTGCTTTTTTGACTGCCCGCGGTGAAGATTATTCCCAGATCGCGGGCTTTGAGGCAGGAGCTGACGATTATATCACCAAACCCATCCGGCCCAAAGTGCTTGTAAGCCGTGTTAAAGCCTTGCTGAAGCGTACCGGAACAGGAGGCGGGTCTGCCGCAGGGCCGGCCGAAAGCGGTAATTCGTTGGCTATTGGCGATTTGGTGATCGATAAGGAACGTTACCTGGTCAAGAAGAATGGTGAAGAAATGATCCTTCCGCGTAAAGAATTCGAGTTGCTTTCGTTACTGGTCTCAAAACCAGGTAAAGTATTCACCCGCGAGGAGATCTATTACTCGGTATGGGGTGATAACGTGGTCGTAGGCGACCGGACTATTGATGTTCATATCCGGAAACTCCGGGAAAAAATTGGGAATAATCATATCCGGACCTTGAAGGGGATTGGTTATAAATTTGTCGAATAGATGCAGAATCGGCTGGCTGCCCGCCGCGGGAAGCCCGTTGCTTTTTTAAATGTAACTGATGACAAAATAATTCACTCCGAATCCGGATAAAAATCCGGCATAAACCTGCATGGGAGTATGTTTGTCCAGAATGAGCCTGGACGAACCAATCAGTCCGGCAATCCCGATCAAAACAGCCAATAAAAGGGAACTGTTCAGGCCTAATCGAAACGACAGGGCGGTGATGGCGCCGACCAGTCCGCCGATGCCGGCCATATGCGCGCTGATCTTCCACCTGACAGATACAAGCATCAATATCACAATGATCAGGATCGATGAAATCAGGAAGACCTGGTAAACCGGATATACCTGCATGCGTCCCAGCAGATAATAACCCATGTAGTAGAAAATTGCCGTAGACAACATCGGCACCACACGGTCGGGGCTTTTATTCAGGTCGGGTTTTAGGCGGCTGCTGAAGCTCATCAGACCAATAGTTATCAGCGGCAGCAAAAATGTGCTTAGGAAAACGACCAACAACATCAGTTTTTTAGAATTGAATGAAAGCATGGCAAAGTAGAATCCTGAGTTCATGAGCAGCAGGGACGCCAGAGTCGGTATCAGCAAAGGGTGGAAAGCAAATGAAATTCCATATGCTGTAATTTGTTTCATCTTCATTTTAAAGTTCTTTTCTTAGTCTGGCTACCGGAATTCCCAGTTGTTCCCGGTATTTTGCAACGGTCCGCCTGGCGATCGGATAGGATTTTTCCTTCAGGATCTGTGCCAGCTTGTCATCGGTCAGCGGCCGGTGTTTATTTTCTCCCAAAATACACTCTTCCAGGATTTTTTTGATTTCCCGGGTTGACACTTCTTCTCCGGTATCTTTCTGCATACCTTCCGAAAAGAAATACTTCAACGGGAAAATACCGAAATGGGTCTGGATGTATTTGCTGTTCGAAACCCTCGAAACGGTCGAAATATCCAATCCCGTGCGGTCGGCAATATCTTTCAGGATCATGGGCTTCAGCCTGG
>CAZOYZ010000818.1:0-2058 GCA_964584045.1 uncultured Prolixibacteraceae bacterium
GAGTGTTTTTGCCCGATGCTGGGCAGTCCCCGTTTTAGTGAAAATCTCAGAAAAAGTAACCTGTGCTGCTATGATTATACGATCCCTGGCAATTATACCACCGTAGCCTATAGCCTGACCGGGGGCAATCTGTTAAGATGGGTGAGGGATGAATTGGGTTTTGAAGAAAGAACGATCGCTGAGAAATCGGGGGAAAATGTGTATCAGTGCCTGTTGGGGAAGATGCCCGATGAACCCTCTGATTTATTGGTGCTTCCCTATTTTTCGGCGTCCGGGACGCCTTATTTTGACACCCGTGCAAGAGGGGCGATAACAGGTCTTCAGCATACCACACAAAAAGGTGAGATCATTAAGGGCCTGCTCGAAGGAGTGGCTTTGGAGATGAAACTTAATTTGCAATTAATGGAAGAAGCCGGCATGGCTGTCGATCAGTTCGTTGCGACCGGGGGAGGCACAAGAAATGACACGTGGACGCAATTGAAGGCAGATGTTTTAAATAAAAGGGTGATCGTGCGGGATATCAGTGAAGCCGGATGTTACGGTGCGGCATTGCTTGCACAAAGCGCAGAGACCGGTATTCCTGTTGAAAATCTGCTCCGCCGGGATGAGGCAAAGAATAAGCTGTTTATCCCTGATCCCGGTAAAGCGGAGATTTATGAAAGTAAATTTTCTTCCTATAAAAAATTATACCCCGTGATCAGTCAACTCTGGTAATCATAGAAAACGATATTTCGCTTGTAAGGGCACAAATCCAAAAATATTTTTCTTTTCCACGGTAGGGTTACAGGTCTTTCACCGGTCATAAAACTGTAACCCTACTTTGGAATATGCAGGACATTGATAAAATTAAATCAAGGTTTATCGGGGGAAAAGCTTCTGACGCAGAGTTGAAACTCCTTGAAGAATGGCTTCGTCAACATCCGGAAGAAAGAAAAGATCTCTTTTATGATAAAGATATTCTTGATGCCTATGCTTTTGCCCTTGACTCTAAAAAATATTCCGCTGAGCAGGAGTTGAAGCGACTCCATACCCGCATAAGCCGTGAAAAACTTCCCAAAACAGTAGCACTGCCGGGTTACCTGCAGGTTGCGAAAATTGCAGTTAAGAGAATGCAAAACCCAAGCTTGTTTGAGGCTATGCCGAGCGTGAGCAATTTGCGCAAAGTGAAAATTGCAGCTCTCCTTATCCTGGCCTTTGTTTCAGGCCTGCTTGTCCGGTCTCTTTTAAACGGCACCGATTCGCTCCTGCAAAAGCAGGGATCTCTTTCCGAGACCCGAACGGTCACCGTACCGAAAGGCCAGGTCAGCCAGATTTTTTTGGCCGATGGTTCCCGGATTTGGATCAACTCAGAGTCGACGGTACGGCTCCCTTCCGTTTTCACCGGTGACAAACGCACCGTTAGTTTGCAGGGCGAAGCATTTTTTGAAATTGCAAAGGACCCGGAACATCCGTTTCAGGTCGTTGTTGAAGGACAAACCATTGAAGTGCTGGGTACCTCCTTCAACGTTCGTGCCTATCCTGCCAGTAAAGAAGTTCAGACGACCTTGTCGGAAGGTAAAATTAAACTGATCACGTCCAAAGGATTTATCATGTTGTCTCCCGGACAGCAGGCTGAACTGGATAAGACAACAGGAGATCTTGTTCTCAATGAGGTTAAAACATCCGGTTTTGAAGCATGGAAAGAGGGGAGATATGAATTCGTTAATGAGAACCTGATCGAAGTCCTGAAGATGGCGGAACGCTGGTATGATGTGGATCTGATCTATCAGGAGGATGAATTTAAGTCCATGAATTTCTCCGGGGTAATCAGGCGGAATAAACCGGTGGAACACTTTCTGACCCTTTTGGGCCATTCCATCCCCATCCGGTATGAAATTGTGGCACAGGACAAAATAACATTAAATATCAGGTGATGAAAGATAAAAAGATAAGCAGACATTAGACGTTGAGGGAATCAATGATAAATAATCAATAATCAATAATAAATGAAGAACGGAAGATGTACCACCATCTCCCGTTCCGGTTCAAGTCATTTTAATCAATAACTTAAACATTAAG
>CAZOYZ010000819.1:0-2039 GCA_964584045.1 uncultured Prolixibacteraceae bacterium
TCAATGAACTTCTTTGTTTTTGCGGCTGCAAAGATAGACAAGCTTTTTTCTCCTGCAATACCAAAATCAATTTATTTTTTTATCAGACAGCCGCCTGCAAACCGATTTTCTGAGACTCAATATTTTACATATGAAAAAAATTTTGACGCACGATCATGGAAGGCCCGATTTGTCTGAATTTCGCAGCGTACCACTGCATGACAAAGGTCCGTACTATTCATACTGGCCTTCGAGGTATCTGAAAAAAGCATCATTGACCCAGAGTGCAGTGGCCGATATGTCCAGATCCGGGGATTCATTCCGCAACCAGTTCATGACCGTTTCAGCCTTCTGCTCCCTGCAATACGTATGAATAATATGCGTCTGATCGCCAAGCGTAAGGCTGGTGATCCTGTAATATCCGAAAACAGGAACTTCGGAGCAGTACAGCGGTTGATACCATGAATCGAAAAGAAGATTCCTCCGCATCCCGCTCTCCCGCTTCGCAAATGCTTCAATGATCTCCCTAAAACGATCGCGATGCGCTCTCGTACTGAATTCCATTACGATATCAAACTCATTTTTATGAGCAACAGAAAAACCACCTGCAATGGCTTCCAGATTAAGATCCGGCGTTTTCTCCCACTCCTCCAGATAAACGAAAGACGAGCGCTTCGGCTCAAGCTGGATTTTTGCCTGAAAATTCTCACTGATCAGGAGTCCTATCAATTGTTTAACATGTTTGAAGTTGCCATGACTATAGGTGACTTTAAGGTCTTTATCGAAATGAGCGAGATCATCTTGTTTTTTAATCAGATAGCCAGTAATCACCTGCTGACTGACAGCCTGTTTCATCACCTGCTCAAGTGTTTCATTACTTATTCTTTCCGATTTTTCCCATTTGTACTGTACCTTGCTGATGATATCCTGTTGCGTAACAAATCCAATATAATTTTTGTCATTTCGCAGGAAGGACTGTATCTTTTCCAGCAGATGAAAGGCAAAATCAACATCAAGCGGCGCATACAAATCCATCACCTTCAGTCTGCCTTTAAACAGAAGGTTGAGATCAACAGCCACTGCCAATGCCTGTTTTTCCTCCTTTGACTGCGTTGCTTTCAGAACTCCCGGATCCAGTTCTTCAAGGCTTTTCCTGATCTTGGCCTCGGAATAAGTACCCGCAAGTTCCCGCAGGCCCCCGGCAGAAACGAGCAGAGAAACCGCCGAAAGATTATTGATCTCCTTTGTCGGAGAACAAAATACATCTCCTTCCTGATTTTCCAGGACATCCTTCCCAAACAAGGAGACAAGGGCTATAATAAAAATATCCGTCCCTGAATCGCCTAAACCGATAAATTTCATTTTTTTCTCCATCTCATCCCGGAAAAGCTTCTGTGTTTTCCAAAGCTTTTCACTTAATAACCTGATCGTATAACTGAGGATCCCGATCTCATCCTGCCGTTTGACGGAAAGGGCCAGTCGTTCCGCCGAATCCGGATTTCCTTCCAAAACCGCAAAAACAGTTTCTTCAAGCTTTTTAAGCGGAGTCACGATTGTTTTTGACAACCACCCTGAAATTAAAAAACTGATGATCAACATCGTCACCATCAGCAGTGACCAGTGGTTAAACGCATCCACCATTGCGTTGCCCCTATTGGCGTCAAGATCTTGCGAAGTCCAACTGTCAGGAAGGGTTTGAAAATTTACTGCGAAAATGATCCATGACACGATTACGATGAAAACAGTCAGATAATAATTCTGGAGGGCTATTTTGACCGGAAAATTTCGCTTCAGCCTTCCCAGCGCCAGCAAAATTGCAGGGAACAGGATCAGTGTTCCCAAAGTATTGGACAGTAATGCCGGTAAATAAAAATAATTAAAATTGACGGTTGGAGAAAGGTGACTGCCCCGGAATCCCTCCATGATTGCCGCATACGCCAGAGACAATGCATTGATCAGGATCAAAACCATTACCAGGAACGTCATCTGACTAATGCAGTCAAGCCTGGAACGTTTCCGGTATGGGAACAGCCCCATCAAAGCACCAATCAGTCCATTCC
>CAZOYZ010000820.1:0-2038 GCA_964584045.1 uncultured Prolixibacteraceae bacterium
GCGGCGACGGGCTGCCCGGATTTCCTGTTTTGGTGAAAGCCTCCGCAGGAGGAGGGGGAAAAGGGATGCAGGTTGTTCAGCAGCCCGGTGATCTGCCGGCAGCTTTAGAGACAGGGAGGCGACAGGCCGGAACCTATTTTGGGGATGAAACACTTTTTATTGAAAAACAAATACCGGAGGCCCGGCATATTGAAGTACAGGTAATGGGCGACGGAAAGGGGAATGCAGTTCATCTTTTTGACAGAGAGTGCAGCATTCAAAGGCGACATCAAAAACTGATCGAGGAAGCACCTGCAACTGCTGTTCCGGACACGCTGAGGGAACATTTGTACGAGTATGCATTACGGATCGCAAAAGCCATCAACTATCGCGGGGCAGGAACCGTCGAGTTTTTAACGGACCGGCAGGGTAACTGTTATTTTCTGGAAATGAACACGCGGCTTCAGGTGGAACATCCGGTTACAGAATGTATCACCGGCCTGGATCTGGCCGGATGGCAGATCCTGATTGCCGCCGGGTCAGGACTTCCTCTGAAACAAGAGGAGATCAGATCACACGGACATGCGGTTGAAGCGCGTATTTGTGCCGAAGACCCGGCTGCCGGATTTAAGCCCTCATGTGGCACCATCCGGTCAGTTCATATCCCGGAAAATGTACGCTGGGACAGTTTTATTACAGAGAAAATGGTGCTGCCGGCTATGTACGACTCGTTGCTGGGGAAGCTGATCGTCAGCGCTCCTTCGCGCAGACAGGCGATCACGAAGATGACTGCGGCTCTTGAACAATTAGTGACAGGCGGAGTGAAAACCAACCAGTTATTTCTCCTGCAGACGGTGCGCAGCGAAACTTTCCGAACAAATAAGGTGACTACCTGTTTTTTAGAAGAACAGTTAAATAATTTGCTGAATTCGTCAGACAATGAACGAAGGCAGATCCCGGTAAAAATGATACTCGGAGCCTATCTGGTACATCATTATTACCGGCCTTTGCAGGAAAGAGGTTCCTGGTTCAAATCCGGCCACTGGCGGATTCAGACAACTTTACAGGTTGAATTGGATAACATCGGTTACCTCTTCTCCGTTTTAGAAAGGAACAGGAAGTACTATCTGAAACTTGGAGATAAATGGTCGGAACTTTCTGATGTGCATGTTGACGGGAGGAAGATCATCTGCATGCTGGATGGTCATTTATATGAAGTGATGGTATTTGATGATCAGGATGAAACAGTGGTTCAGTACCAGGCTCATCAGTTCAGGATAAAAAAGTATGGCATGGCGAGCCATGCCGAAAGCGGGAAGCAGGAAAACTCCCGGCCGGGAGATCCGCCAAAAATAAGATCCGGTTTATTCGGGAAGGTGGTTGATGTGTTGATCGAACCGGGGGAACGTTTGATAAAAGGACAGAATTTGGTAGTGATTGAATCAATGAAAATGGAGTTTACCATTCAGAGCCCGGTAGACGCAACCGTGAAGACCGTCTATGTTTCAAAGGGAAAGATAGTACAGGACAAAGAAATATTATTGGATCTTGAATCCTGAAAAAACGATAGATCATATATGAATGCACTATTGAAGCAAATACATCATGAAGTGAGGGCCAGGGTGAGGGCTTTCGCTGAAGAGAAGATTAAGCCTGTAATCGGTAAGTTCGAAGCATTGGAGGAGTTTCCGGTGGGATTGGTCCAGGCCATGGGCAGTCTGGAGCTTTTCGGGATGCAGGCTCCCCTGGAATACGGGGGGCAGGGCAGTGACTATCTTTCCTTTATTATTGCGGTCGAGGAACTGGCGCGTGTTGACAGTTCCATGGCTGCCACGCTGGCTGCTCATAATTCACTTGGGGTGGGACCCATCCTTGAATTCGGCACGGATGAACAAAAACAAAGATACCTGCCTCAGCTTTGCACGGCGCAAAATCTTTGGGCCTTTGGGCTGACCGAGGAAAATGCAGGGTCGGATGCCCAGGGGGTGGAAACGGTGGCCGAAGAAAAAGAGAACGGATGGCTTGTAAACGGACATAAAAAGTATATTACCAACGGAGC
>CAZOYZ010000821.1:0-2029 GCA_964584045.1 uncultured Prolixibacteraceae bacterium
TAATGGTTTTCGGCATCCGTTCTGATGGCCTGCCTGATTTGTTCTTTCCATGCCTGCGGGTTGTAAAGAGGCATCATTTTAGACACATAAGCTAATCCCCACATATAAGAGCACACGGCTCCCCCGTCAATCCCCGATTCTGCATAGTAAGGGCGCAAAAGCATCTCTTCCTTGTTCCATTCACAGGTCAGCAGGGTTAATATCCCCCGTTTGTAAAACAGGTCCAGATCCGGGTTTGAACTCCTGATCCTGCCAAGATGGTGGTAAGCATTCTCAATCCTCTCGTTCCACCTTTCCCTGGACTGACGGATCAACTTTTCCATACTCCGGTTACCCGAGCTTTCTCTGCCGTTTTTATCCTTCCAGGATACGGTAATCGTGAAATACTTTTCGCTTTGGGGCGCCAACCGGATTTCACCGGTTAACCGGCGGGCAACTTTTTTTATCTCAGGATCGTCTGTGGCTATTGCTATTTCACCATCGGCTGTTTCGTAACAGAGTGCATTCCCTTCATTATTTTCCCGAATGGCTGCCGGCTTGTTCGCTTTTTTGGGAGACCACGCCCAGATACTGTCCACGGAAAAAAACGGGTTGGCAGAAATCGTGACCGGAACTGTGATGGCATTTCCGGCAGGATTGGATAATCCGATCACCTGGATAACTTTGGTTTGCGGATAAACAGGAACTAAAAGGCATTTTATCCGGACTCCTTCAACGTCAGCTTCCTGGACGATCTCTCCCGGCTTCCAGGTATAACTTCGGGGTTCAGCTTTCTTACCAAAAAATGTGGTTTCCATCTGAAAAGGTGACAAATTGAACGGCGGACTGTAAATCTTTGAAATACCTCCAATTCCCGTAAAGTCGGGGTTTACCGTCTGTATTTCGTTCGATACCCATAAATGCCGGCCCTCCAGGATACAATCTCCGGAAGACATGGCCAGTTCCTCGGTATTTTCAAAGGGATTGTGAAACACCTTTTCTGACGGTCTTTCTTTGCAACCTGGAAGGATAGGCAAAATGAAAAATACTGACAGCAAAAGCGATTTGTTTTTTTGATACGCAGCCATTTTTTAGTACTTACGTTATTACTGATGCAATAAATTTTTAACACTTAAAACAAACTAAGTTCATTGACATTTTGATTTTGATCGAGGAGGTCGTCAACTGGCTGTTCCAGCAGGTCTCGAAGGTTGGTCTTCTCCAAAATTACCGGTTTTTTTTACTTCACAACCTCTAGCCATGCTTTTGCCATAAGTTGTGCACCGGCCATGGAGGGATGGACTCCATCAGGACTCCAGTATGCAGCCGGCGCATACATCAACGCTTCCTGGAAAATTGCATGATAAGGGACATAAAGCGTCCCGAATTCTTCTGAAAGGACTTTTGCCGTTTTTCGGTAAGGTTCAAACTCCTTTTGCCATCCGTCACCGATAGCTGTACCTCCGTCGACCGCAAATGGTTCACAAATTACCAGCGTGACAGTGGGCAAAGCTTCCCTGGTCCGCTTTAATAACGCACGATAGTCTTTCTCATAATCTAAAACAGTTCTGTTACTTCTCCCGTTACGCTGATGAGAATAGTCATTGATACCAATCAAAATACTGAGCAAGTCAGGCTTTAATTTCAGACAATCTTCCTGCCACCTTTGGGCAAGATGAAAGACTTCGTTGCCGCTCTTCCCCCGGTTGTAAATCGTCATATTCTTTTCAGGCATTTCAGCCAACAGAGATGCTGCTGCCATCAGGGCGTAACCGTGACCAAAAGACCCTGTATGGTTCGGTTTTTGTACTTTTTTATCCCGTCCGGCGTCCGTGATCGAATCACCCTGAAAAAGAATAACACTCTTTTCCTTCAACAAATTCCTGCCTGCCTGTTTCTTCCTTTCAGCCGGCAACGTTGCAGATAAAATCACAGGTATACTGGCAACTCCGGCAATCTGCACTGCCGAACGCGCAATAAAATTTCGTCTTGAAAGTTTCATAAACTCAATGGTTTTATAGTTAAAAGTGAGTCCACATTCGGAAAGGGC
>CAZOYZ010000822.1:0-2024 GCA_964584045.1 uncultured Prolixibacteraceae bacterium
CCGATATCTGTTCCAAACCGGTATTTTAAAACAGGAGAACGCCGTATTTCTGTTGCAGTAAATATCAAACTTTCAGATTGAGGAATAACCACATTTCCAGGATGAGGCCCGAACCAGCGGACACCGGCAAAACGTTCAAGAAAATCGTAAACGGCATAGCATGTACCCTGCAGATCGAAACACGAAGGCAATTCAACATTTGACACATCTTCACCAGCGCCTGTTGCCTTTGCATAATCGATTACAAGCTTATCGCCTTGATATTCCGATTCTTCAACCGTTATATCTTTACCAGCCAGAACAATATATTCATTTGTAATTTTGATAAGATATTCCTGATCCTGAAATTCACAGGCGGCAATACCCAGATTCCGGGTAAAATCGCTTTCTCCTATACAAATTGGAGTTTTATTGGGAGGTAAAGTTCCGTAAACAACAGGAATTTCGTCGCCTGTTATTTTTTTTATATGAAATTGAAATTCAGTAGCGGCAAACCGGGCAGGGAGAGTGGGATGCTCATCCACCAGAATACACATATTTTTAATGTTTTTCTGATTGATCAGAAATTGATTGTTAATTACCTGACAAGAACAGAACCATAGTAAACAAGCAATAATACCTAATATCTTTTTCATACTTTTCATACTTTTCCGATTATTTTAAAATCTAATAGCTATAACGCTTTGCCGTAATCATGGTCACAATAGAAATTGAATAATCACCTTGATCTGTTTTTATCCAAACTATTTTTTTTTGAAATTGATGGTTTCCATACCCGGATATAGTCAATTTCAAAATGCCCTTCCGGGTTGGCGGGATCAGGTATGCCAAACCACTCCGGCATGGTTTCGCTGTCGAAATTCATATTCAGCGGCTGGCGCCAATGCGTGTTTTCCCTGATTCGTACCACTTCGCCGTTTACATACCATTTGATTTCCTTTTCGTTCCATTCCAGGCCGACAGTCCAGTATTGATCAGCCAGCCGCGACGGAGCCATCCATTCCACATGATCGTGGACCTCGCCTTCCAGCTCAGGATATTTCATGACATGAGTAGTGGCAAAATATTTCCGTTCCATTTCCGGGTCAGGATGTTTACCGCAAATTTCAAAAACGTCGATTTCAGTCCAGATATCTGGTTCAATCGCATAGAACCAGAAGGCGCTGGAACACCTCGAGTCCATGGGTTTGCAGCAAATTTCGTAATAACCGTACAACATCAGCGCTTTACTTTTTACAGCAGCAGTCGTGAAGGTGTGGTATCCTTCAGGCAAATTGGATAAAGTTTCTGTTTTTGAAGTCAGTATCAGTTTTCCATCTTTCACCTTTACGTTTTCAGTCGAAAAATATCCGGGTTGCCGCCCCAGCCATCCCGGATTATTGGGGTACCATTTGGAGGTATCCAACGAAGATCCGTTAAATTCATCGCTCCATTCAGGTACAAATTTCCATTCCCCATAAGGCAGCGGGCATTCCGTCTGCTTCGGATTACATCCTGTAATACACAAATATATCAGGAAGAAAAAGAAAGAGCTTTTCAAACAGAGGTACATAGTTTTTAATTTTTATCGCTAATAATATCCTGATATTCAGCCTCAATTCCTGCATTTTTCATGATCTTAACCGCTTCCTCCGGCCAGATGTCACCTGTGATATGGATATTGCCGGTTTCAATCGCTTCACATCCTTTTAATGCCCCATTATCAAACCATTGTTTTTCGCATTGCCAGTAGTTATTGCTGTATCTCAGGTTGGGTTTTTCAATGTGTGAACCGTTCTGAAAAGCGCTCACGCAGTTTTTGACCACGTTTGAATCAAGAACGACGTTTGTGGCCCCGGGGCCATCGCAATAAAGGCCGACCATCGGACTGCGGGGCGCCCAACCGTTCGGACTGTTTACATTGTAGGTATAGTTGTGATGAATCCGCGTCCCGTTTCCCGAAACCGTCCCGAGATTGTATATCGCTCCCCCGTCAGAGTTTGTCAGGCAGACATCATGGATTTTGTTGTAACTGATCTCGCAAT
>CAZOYZ010000823.1:0-2010 GCA_964584045.1 uncultured Prolixibacteraceae bacterium
TAATTCCAATGAAGGTTTATCTGATCTTCTATGGAGTAAACGAAAATATTATTGAAATCGTTTCTTTTTGGGATAACAGGCAGGATAGTCAACAGAGAATGAAGATTTGAAATAATTACGACAACCGTTCGTATGTAGATGGTTTAGTGTAGTCCTTTAATAGTATGAATCTTTGCCGTTCAGCCTTTTTCGGATAATAAACTCCCACCTGAGGTCCCACCTGGATGAATTCAAAATCGATGTTTTTACATGAAAAATACACTGAAAGATAGCGGATTTTTAAATGGTTCTGTTCCTTCTGCGGGTTCGAGTCCCGCCTCGGGCACATCCCTTTCGCATACATGGCTTCCAGATCACGCGTGACCGACGCTTTGGTCATGTTCCCGTTCATCCGGTATCAGAATACGCCGGGGCGGGAAGAAGAAGTGTGCTTAGAAAATAACCTCCGAGTACCCCAAAATGACCGCACCGGCACATGCGGAGAAAAACCGCTTTATTCTCCGCAAATATGCGGTAATTAATTTGTATATTTACCGCAAACAGTAGTATCTGTCATGGCAAAATACATCTACCAATATGAGCAGTGGCCTGATTTCAAATGGGATGAGAAAGAAATTCAGATGATTTTGGGTAAGGTACGACACCTGCAGGGAAAGATCTTTGGGCAAATGCAAGCCTTGGGGTTTTCCAAAAAGCAGGATGCACATCTTTCCACCTTAACCCTTGACGTTTTAAAATCATCCGAAATAGAGGGTGAGCTGCTAAACTACAACCAGGTCCGTTCCTCTATTGCAAGAAGACTGGGGATGGAAAATGCAGGCATGATCCACGTGGACAGGAACGTAGAAGGAGTGGTGGAGATGATGCTGGACGCCACACAAAAATACAATGAACCGTTGGATCATGAACGGCTGTTTGGATGGCACGCAGCCTTGTTCCCTACAGGCAGGAGCGGTATGCAAAAAATTGTCACAGGCAATTACCGTACCGGGGAAATGCAGGTTGTTTCCGGCCCGATGGGCAAGGAGAAAGTGCACTACCAGGCACCTTCCCCCGAAAGCGTTCTCCGGGAAATGGATAAGTTTCTGGATTGGTTTAATGGGAAAACAAAAATGGATGGTGTAGTGAAAGCCGCGGTTGCTCATTTTTGGTTTATAATCATTCACCCCTTTGATGACGGCAACGGACGTATAGCAAGGACACTGTCGGATTTGTTACTCGCCCGATCCGAAGACAATTCTCAAAGATTCTACAGCCTCTCCAATCAGATCCTGACCGAGAAAAAGGCCTATTACAGCATTCTGCAAAAGGTACAGCACAGCAGCGGTGATATTACCAAATGGCTGGACTGGTTTTTAAACTGCCTTTACCGCTCGCTGACCACTACAGATGAGGCACTCAAAAGAGTACTCAAAAAGGCAGAGTTTTGGGATAAGCACAAGAACACCGCCTTGAACAACAGACAAAGGTCGATGCTGAATAAACTGCTGGATGGCTTCGATGGAAAACTTAAAACATCCAAGTGGGCAAAAATTACCAGGTGCTCGCCCGATACCGCGTTACGAGATATCAAGGACCTGATCGAAAAAGGTATTTTACAGCAGGAAGAACAGGGGGGAAGAAGCACCAACTATGAATTGGTTGACATATAACTGCTGCGAACCTTCAATGAAGACTCCCGGATATTTAATCTGCCGTTTAGCACGATTGTCTGAGGAATATAAATTCCATTTGCGGTGGGCAGCTTTAAAAACAAAGGCGTCGCCGGCATTCCCGGATTCCAGTCCGGCAAACCCGTTTATCTGCGTTTGCGTTGCCGCAAACAATGGGGCTTCGCCAGTGAATGGACACAGGAAATCAGAGTTGACTAAATTTAAAATGCCGAAATAATTGAGTTTTGACAAAAGCAGCATTAGTCATCCCAAATATCCCGGATCAACCCGCGTGGTGACTTCAAAATCTGAAAGATGGGAAACGGTAATGGAGGCAATTGCGAATAGGGCAAATGGA
>CAZOYZ010000824.1:0-1689 GCA_964584045.1 uncultured Prolixibacteraceae bacterium
AAGCTCTTCAGGTATGCCCATCCCATTATCCTCAACGCTAATTACCGCTTTATCATTCTGGCGTAAGGCTGATATGGTTAGTTTTCCTGTTGTAGGCATAGCTTGAACCGCATTAGAAATCAAGTTCGTCAATATCCGCTTCAAATACGACTCATCTAAGACAAGCGTCGGGAAGCCTTTCTCCATTGAAACAGAGACAGCTATATGTTCAGGAATATTAGTTGTCGATAACACTTCCTGAATCATTTTTTCCACGTTAACTGTTGCAAATTGAGGCTCTTCTTTTTTTGCAAAAGCTTGAAGATCAGAGACTATCTTATTGATGTACTCAACGTTCTTTTCGATGCTGTCTAAACTTTCCTTAACGTCTTTTTTCTCTTCATTTTCAGGAAAATAACTCAATCCGGACTTTGCCAAATAGATGTCGCTAGTAATGGCTTGCAATGGGTTGCGAATGTCATGCCCAACCATACCAGCAGTTTTGCCAATAGCCACCAAACTTTCAGCATCCAAAAGTTCCCCTGCTTGATCTCTGACCCGCTGCTCCAAACTCTCAGTATGAAGCTTCCGCTCATTTTCCCAAGCCTTCATTTCAGTAATATCGGAAAAAGACAAGACTGCTCCACCTATTTTCTTCTCCTGCGTTATGTAGGGGCGAATCCTCATCTGGTACCAGCGATCCTTTCCAGCGTTAATTTCTCTTCTAATAACACTTAACTTTGTAACCGCTGCCAGTAGGGGTTCTTTCAATTCATCTGCAGGAATCCCTAGACGAATTTCCGCTATTGGATGCTCAATATCAGCCGGTGTAAGTCTGAGAAGTTCTTTAGCTGAGTCAGTGAACCGTTTTATCTTATAGTCGAGGTCCACTATAACTACCGCTGTGTCAACGTTGTCCATGAGGTTAGATAGGTCATCATTCAAGTTGGAAACGGTTTGGTTTCGGGCTTTTAATTCATCGTTTAAAGTTGTCAATTCCTCATTAGTCGATTGCAGTTCTTCTTTGGCGGTTTCTAATTCTTCGTTGGTGCTCATCAACTCTTCATTACCTGACTGCAACTCCTCCATAGACGAACGCAGTTCCTCATTGGTGGCTTCCTGCTGTTCAATAACCGTTTGAAGTGTTTGCTTGGTGGAGTCTAAATCTTCACTTAACTCTCTGATTTGCTGGTCTTTAGCGCCTTCAGCTTCAATTTGACCGCTTGAAGGGACTGTTTTGCGCGCAGGTTTAACCTTAAGGGTTTCACCGAATAACACCAAAAAGTAACTTTCCTGATTTTTTGAGAGGGTTATGGGTTTAATTTGAATCGATACTGTTTTTGTTTGCTTCTCGTGTTCTGTGCGAACTGTTTCTTTAATCTCTTTTTTGTCTTTTTTTGCTTTGTAAACAGCGGTTTGGAGGACAGGTCGCAGTTCTTTTCGAACGATTTTAGCTACATTAAAGCTTGCGGTGCCAGCATCGACTGATAGGTAGGGCTCAACTTTTCCTCGGAACCCCAGAACATCCAAGTTACTGTTAAGCACCAAAGAGGCTGGAACGTATTCAGACATTAATAGCCTATCTACTTCCTTGTCCAACTGAGCCAACGAATCAGCCTTAACCGGTTGTTCAAATGGTTGTCTCATCATAGATTGTGTAATGGTGTCCGCTCGAAAATCAACTCTGGGTTGTCCCTGTTTTTTCTTGAA
>CAZOYZ010000824.1:1699-2002 GCA_964584045.1 uncultured Prolixibacteraceae bacterium
ATCACCCCTTTCTTTGTCATTGGTTCAAAAAGGTTAGTAAATTTTCCTACGCTTTCAGATTCACCAAGGGCTAAATAGCCGTTTGGTTTTAGTCCGTAATGGAAGAAGGGAATTATTTTTTCTTGGAGTTTTGCATCAAAATATATGAGTACATTGCGGCAGACAATTAGATCAAGGTTGGAAAATGGCGGATCATTTGTTAGATCATGCTTTGCAAAAATGCACAGGTCTCGAACTTGTTTTGTTATTTGGTAGTTTCCGTTTGAAGAGGTAACGTAACGTTTTAATAGTTTTTCTGGAATA
>CAZOYZ010000825.1:0-2000 GCA_964584045.1 uncultured Prolixibacteraceae bacterium
TTGAACTGTCTGATCCCCGCCGTCCGTCCGTCATCGGACGAGGGTTCATTGACCACTTTCCCGTTCCAAAGTACATTATCGGCCAGGATATAGCCTCCCGGTCTGACCTTGTCGTAAACCAGATCGAAATACATAGCGTATTCCTGTTTATCAGCATCCAGAAAAACCAGATCGAAAAGTCCGGCAAGCCTGGGAATAATTTCAACGGCAGGCCCGATATGCTGAACGATGGCCCCGGTTAATCCGGCCTTGGCAAAATATTCCCGGGCGATAGGTTCCAGTTCGTCATCGATTTCGATGGTATGCAGCCTGCCTCCTTCTTTTAATCCCTTTGCCAGGCAAATTGCCGAATAACCGGTGAACGTACCGACTTCCAATATCTGTTCAGGCCGGATCATTCTGCTGAACATCTCCAGGATTTTTCCCTGCAGGTGACCTGAAAGCATCCGGGGGTTAAGGACATGCAGATTGGTTTCACGGTCCAGCTCTTTCAACAGGTCGTCTTCCTCGTCAATATGGCTTAGTACGTAGCGTTCCAGTTTTCTGTCGGCAACCATCACTCATAAATTAAGATACTCAGAGATTTTTCATCCAGTATTTCATTGGCAATCTCAAGGATCATTTGTTCTGAGATTTTTTCGATATCCTGATAGATCTTTTCCAGACTGTCCACCTGATCATAAAGCAAATAACTCTTTCCGAGGGTCAGCATCAGATCGTCCCTGTCTTCGCTGGCAATGGCAATTTGTCCGATCAGTTGTTTTTTGGCCTTGCTTAACTGCAGCGTTCCCAGCTTCTTTTCTTTTAACAACGTGAACTCTTTTTTGATCAGCCGGAGAGCCTTCTCCAGATTTTCCCTGTCAGTGCCGAAATAAATGTTGAACGATCCGGTGTCGGAAAAAGAACTGTAAGTCGATTCCGCATTATAAGCCAGACCGTTTCGCTCACGAAGGCTGAGGTTTAATCGGGAGTTCATCGACTGCCCGCCCAAAATATTATTCAGCAATACCATCCCTATCCTCTTTTTACTCCGCGCGTCATAAGCGATGTTGCCCAGGACGCAATGGGTCTGGAAGGTGTCTTTCTTAACCCTTTTTATCCCGGGAATATAATTGCTGAAGGCAATTCTGGGCCTGATCCTTTTCTTTTCCGGTATTTCGCCAAAATATTTGTCAGCCATGGCGTGAAACCTGTCGAAAGGGATATTTCCCACCAGACTGAGTACCATTTCGTCGGTGTGATAATTGTTCCTGATAAACCTGCTGATACTTTCCCTGTTGAATGATTTGACCAGTTCAGGAGTTCCCAGGATATTACGTGCAATAGGATGACCATCGAAAAGCAGTTCGTCAAAATCGTCGAAGATCAGCTCCTGAGGGTTGTCTTTATAGGAATTAATCTCCTCGATCACGACTTCCTTTTCGCGTTCCAGTTCCCTTTCCGGGAAAGTACTGTTGGTAATGATATCACTGATCAACTCCATGGAGCGGTCGTAGTATTCGTTCAAAAAAGTCGCGTGGACAGCGGTTTCTTCCTTGCCGGTATAGGCATTCAGTTCGCCTCCTACATCTTCAATGCGGCTAATGATATGGAACGCTTTTCGCTTTTTTGTTCCTTTGAAAATAACATGTTCTATGAAATGGGCAATTCCTTGTTCTTCAGTCAATTCGTCACGTGATCCCGTGTTCAGGATAATGCCGAAATGCGCAGCCGGTGATTCTGTTTGTTGCTGAATGATCCGGATGCCATTTTTTAGTCTGTGTGTGTTTATCTTCACGATCTTGATAATTGGAGTGCAAAAGTAGGAAACGGTGGCAAATTATCAACCGATAATCTCATGAAAAAGAAAAGGTTTATCCATATCGGGAAGATTTTTCTGTTGGGAGAGTCTGATTTTATTTTGTAGTTTGATTTTTTGAACTATATTTGCCACCGCAAAACGAACTGGTGCCATAGCTCAGTTGGTAGAGCAACGGACTGAAAATCCGTGTGTCCTTGGT
>CAZOYZ010000826.1:0-1994 GCA_964584045.1 uncultured Prolixibacteraceae bacterium
ATTTCGATGCTTTTGCGGAAAAAATGTTCAGCAGTACCGTTTTCGCCGATGCCGGCAAAATGAAGGCCTTCCTGGACGATCCAAAAAAGAAGGTACTGGACAAAGATCTTGCCTTCCGGACTGCCTCCAGCATTTTTGATGAAATGACAGTCATTGGGGAGATCATGACCAGGAACGCAGAAGATCTTCAAAAAGGAAACCGGTTGTTTGTTGCCGGACTGATGGAAATGGATAAGGACCGTAAATTCTACCCGGATGCCAATTCCACCCTGCGTCTCACGTACGGAACCGTGGGTGGCTATATTCCGCGCGACGCCGTTTCGTACGACTATTTTACAACCCTGAAAGGCTATATCGAAAAAGGAATTCCCGGCGACACCGAGTTCGATCTTCCCCAAAGGCTTAAAGACCTTTATCAGGCCAAAGATTTTGGTGATTACGTGGATAATGACGGCTCGTTGCATACCTGTTTCATCACCGATAATGACATTACCGGCGGGAACTCCGGCTCCCCCGTCATAAACGGGAAGGGTCAGCTTATCGGTATCGCATTCGACGGCAACTGGGAGGCCATGAGCGGCGATCTTGCCTTTGAACAGGAACTGCAAAAGTGTATTTCGGTCGACATTCGTTTTGTGTTATGGATCATTGATAAATATGCCGGAGCAACGCATCTGATCGATGAGATGACAATTGTAAAGAAGTAAGCCATGAAGAAAAAGCGCGTTATCCTGAGTATATTCCTGATCCTCCTCCTGGGAGGGGGCGTTTACCTGGACCAGCTGATACCGATCATGACCGGGTATGTTGCGAAGAACCTGGCGTCGGGCATTTTTGTGTCGGGACGCTCCCAGGAATCGATCGAAAAGGAAGATCTCAATTTCTCGGTGATGCCCTACGCCCGGAGTAAGGTCAATTTTGACAAGAAGGAGGTGATCAGCCGTTTTCTGTGGAGGACGTCAAAGGCCATTTACCTGGAAGGCTACGGCTGCACGCTGGTGGAGGATTATTCCGAGGCGGCAATCAGAAGCAGAAATTATCCGGTTCTTCCCTCGCTTCCTGAAAACCCGGACACCCTCGCGTGGCCCATGGGTGACCTGATGCCCGACACCATCCCCCGCGGGATCAACCTGCCGAAACTGAACCAGGTGGTTGCCCGGGTCATGGCCGACTCCCTGCCTTACAAGGGTTCATTTGCCCTGATGGTCGTCTATCAGGGTCTGCCCGTGGCGGAAGTTTACCGCGAAGATTTCGGGCCTGACAGCCGTTTTTTAAGCTGGTCTATGGCGAAAAGTGTCACCGCTGCCCTGATCGGGCTGCGGGTCAGCGAAGGGAAAATGAACCTTCACCGGCCGGTGGATATCCCGGAATGGCAGGGAGACAGTCGCCGGGAGATCACCCTGAACCACCTCCTGCACATGAACAGCGGACTTCGCTGGGATGAGAATTACGGGAACTTGTCTGACGTGACGGTCATGTTGCACAAGAAAGGCGACATGGGCGGCTACACGGCTCAAAAGGCGCTGGAAGAACCCATTGGCAAGACATGGAAATACTCGTCAGGAACTACCAACCTGGTTTGCCTCCTGCTGCGCCACACGTTTCAGCGGGACGACGACTATTTCCGGTATCCCCGGCAGGCGCTTTTCAACAAAACAGGGATGAGAAGCGCCGTCATGGAACTGGATGCTTCGGGAACATTTGCCGGTTCCTCGTACCTGTACGCGACCATGCGCGATTATGCACGCTTTGGCCTTCTCTTCCTGAACCGGGGAAACTGGCTGGGAGAACAGCTTCTGCCTGAAGAATGGATCGACTATACCGTTGCCCCGGCGCCCGGGTCGGACGGGAAATACGGCGCCTTTTTCTGGCTGAACCTTTCGGCCGGTCAGCCGGCTCCCATCGACACGTACATGTGCAAGGGACACGACGGACAGTCTATTTCCATCGTCCCCTCCAGACAGTTGATCGTGGTCCGTACCGGTTTTTCCAAA
>CAZOYZ010000827.1:0-1989 GCA_964584045.1 uncultured Prolixibacteraceae bacterium
CTTATCATGACCCGTGCGAACTGGGCAGAGGCAGCGGGATCTATGAACAGCCGAGAGAATTGCTCAGAAACTATGCCTCCCTGGTCAGTATTCCCCGTGAAAAAGCCGATGCGTATTGTTGCGGAGGAAGTTTGTCCAATCTCAGGATTACGATGGAGGAAAGGGACCAGATCAGGGATAGAGTACTGGAAGAATTCCGGTCTGTGCATCCTGACCGCCTGATCACAGCCTGCCCTTTGTGTAAAAAGACATTTTCGAAAGGAACCGACATCCAGGTCAGTGACCTGGCAGAGATCGTCTGGAAGGGCGTTTGTCATTCCACGACGGTCCCGAGACGTTCCAGTCGCGAAGAAGCTGCCATTCCGTTAGGATTACAACCCGGTGAACCTTCGGGGATCCCGATTCCCAGCCTGCCGTAATACTCCACCCACCCTGGCGAAAAATTTCCGGTCTCCGGATCTTTAAACGTCATGGGATTTAATTCAAATACCGAGTCAACAGCAAAAGCCCTGTATATAAAATCGGCACAATAATAAGCCGTATCAACCAACTGATAATGGTTATTGTAGGGTTTGCCCAACATGGCCCTGGCCCGTTCCATTGCTCCCGGGATCGTTTTTTGCCACGAACCCTTTAAACGGTATGCCACCACCTCGGCCGGATCGCCCTCCGGGTGCAGGAATTCATGCAGCGTGATCCGGCAACTTCCTCCTTCAGGGGCGGCATGCAGAACAAAAATACGGTCGCCGCTCGTCTCTACCAGACCCATATGTGAAAAATGAGTTTCCTCACCGGTCTGGGTCACCTCATCAATGGCCTGCGAAAGACTTCCTGAAGCGACCCCTCTGAACAGCAGATCACCTGTTTTCAGTTTCACCGTTCCGGCACCCGGTTGGCAGGCCGAAAACCCCGCAAATAATATCCAAATCAATCTGTACAAATTTCCTTCCCCAATCGTCATTCCAAATTCTAATCTTCTAATCTTCTAATCTTCCAATCTTCCGATGTCGTTACTCCTCCGCTGCGCTTTCTTGTCTCCCTGCTGTTTCTTCCTTTGCAGCCGCTTCTCTTCCGAGGCCTTTGTAGGCTTCGTCGGTTTACGCTTTTTGACAGGCCTCAACGCAGCACGCAGCAGCACATCAAGTTTCTGTACCGCCAGTTCCCGGTTATTGAGCTGTGACCGGCTTGTCTGGCTCGCAACGATCAAAATCCCTTCGGATGTTAACCGGGAGGCCAGTTTTTTCAAAAGGACCTCCTTTTGTCCGTCGGTGAGCAAAGCCGAACCCGGAATATCAAACCGCAGCTCCACGCGCGAATTCACCTTGTTGACATTCTGTCCGCCGGGCCCGCTGCTCCTCGACGTTTGAAAAACAAATTCGCTCTCCAGATCAGGAATATGGATATCTGCTTTTTCCATTACGCTGCAAAGATAAGCGTATTCCCGGCAGTTAAAACTGCCAAATTGTTAAATTGTTCAGGGTACCGCATATCACACACCACATATTTTACCTGCGAACACCGGTCATTCTCCGATAAACCATTCGCCGTTTGAATGACAAATTGTACTTTTATAGTCTGAAACAACTTAAATCTTAACGTTTATGCAGTCACATGAAATTGACTATAAGATCATGGGCGATGATGTCCAGCTTGTTGAGGTGGAGCTGGATGCAGGAGAAACTGTTATTGCAGAAGCAGGGGCCATGCTGTACATGGAAGACGGGATCAGTTTTGAAACCCGTTTGGGTGACGGTTCCAATCCCAGGGCCGGATTCTTTGATAAGCTGCTGTCTGCAGGATCGCGTCTGATCACGGGTGAATCCCTTTTTCTGACCCACTTCTCCAACCGGGGGTGGGGCAAAAAACATGTCGCCTTTTCAGCGCCCTATCCCGGCACGGTAATCCCCCTTGATCTGGCCCTTCTCGGGGGGCGGGTCATTGTTCAGAAGGATGCCTTTCTTTGTGCGGCCCTGGGTACGCAAATCTCCA
>CAZOYZ010000828.1:0-1984 GCA_964584045.1 uncultured Prolixibacteraceae bacterium
GCCTATGCGGGTTCAGCCAGTTACACGAAACTTGAAAAAGCCGTTCTGGAAGTTTTTAACCAGAAATATTTTCTTCCGGTACACCAGGGGCGTGCAGCTGAACATATTATTTCCCAGGCTTTCATCAAGAAAGGGATGATTGTGCCGATGAATTATCATTTTACGACAACCAAGGCCCATGTTGAATTAGCCGGTGGTACTGTAGATGAAATTTATACGGATGAAGCGCTGAAGACCACGAGCGACTTTCCCTTTAAGGGGAATATGGACGTGAACAAGCTGAACAGGCTGATTGAAAAGCAAGGAGCCGAAAATATCGCTTACATCCGCTTTGAAGCGGGTACCAACCTGATTGGTGGTCAGCCGTTTTCGATGGAGAACCTGCGTGAAGTCTCAGCGATCGCTAAAGCTCACCGTATAAAGTTGCTGCTGGATCTCAGTCTGATCAACGAAAATCTTTATTTCATCAAGATCAGGGAAAAGGGTTATCAGGACAAGCCTCTCAAGGAAATCCTGCACGAAATGCTGAGCTATGTGGATTTCTCTTATTTTTCCGGGAGAAAGGTCAGTTGCACCCGTGGCGGCGGGATCTGCACCAACGATCATGCAATTTATATGCAGATGAGGGACCTGGTGCCGCTTTTTGAAGGCTTCCTGACCTATGGGGGAATGAGTGTGCGGGAGATTGAAGCAATGGCTGTCGGGTTGTATGAAACACTTGACTTTGACATGATCAGTCATTCGCCGATGTTCATCAAGTACCTGGTAGACGCTCTGGTGAAGCGGGGTATCCCCGTGATCACGCCTGCCGGAGGACTTGGATGCCATTTGAATGCCAGCGAATTTATCCCTCATGTGCCGCAAACCCAGTATCCTGCCGGTGCTTTGGCAGCTGCTGTTTATATCGCCGGAGGGATACGCGGAATGGAACGGGGAACCATATCCAGTGTCCGCGACGCAAACGGCGACGATGTGTTAGCCGATGTCGAGCTGCTCCGTCTGGCGTTCCCGCGCCGCGTTTTTACCCTTTCTCAGATTAAATATGTGGAAGACCGGCTGCAATGGCTGTATGATAACCGCGAACTGATAGGAGGACTGGAATGGGTGGAAGAACCTCCCGTACTCCGGTTCTTTGTGGGTAAACTGAAACCGATCGGGAACTGGGTCGATAAGTTGATCGCCAAATTCCGTGAAGATTTTGGCGACAGTCTGTAATCACCGGATGTGATCAAAAGAAAAAATACCTGCAGACATTGATCTGCAGGTATTTTTTTATTCAAGGCAAAGGATTGCCATACACAACCGGTTTTGTTAAGCTTTTTCCGCGCCGGTGTTTCCTGCTACTTTTTTACTTCGCTCGATGGACTGGAGGGCGAGGTAACTATCCCCAAATTTTTCCATGTTTTCCAGTTCCACATCGAATTGATCATAATGTAATTCTTCTTCCTCGACCAGTGCTTCAAAGATCTTTTTTGTTGCCGAATCGGCATTTTGCGCGCACTCGTTTGCCCACAGATTATATTCCCGGGCACTGTCTTCTTCCATTTTGCGGGCTGTAATCAACATCTCTTTGACATCATGGATCTTTTTAACAGCTTCGGCAACTGCCATTTCTACTTCTCCTTTCAGGAACAGGACGCGCTCAGCAAGGTTTTCAACGTGCATCATTTCCTGGATGGCCGTGCGTTGAAAAAGGCTGGCTAACAGGTCATACCCCTTGTCATCACAATGGAAATGGAAATACATATACTGATGAACGGCTGCCAGTTCATCTGCAATTGCTTTGTTCAGCAACTCAATACTTTTCTTTTTCATCTTTTGGTTTTTTATAGTGAATAATTCAAAATATTTTCAGGTCGCCGATTGTTTGCCCGATCACATCCTTTCCGGCAAATAAAGTTAATCAGAAAAGAAGAGGAATAAAAATGAATGGTGTCAATCTTCAAACGGGATGGGAATAATTTAATATTGATATTTTTCCGGA
>CAZOYZ010000829.1:0-1980 GCA_964584045.1 uncultured Prolixibacteraceae bacterium
ACTTCTATCGCAGGAATTTCGAAGTAATCGTGACCAGTACTTTGGAACAGAGACAAAAGTGGCTTGCCGAAGTCGGAGAGACAGTCAGAAAATATTTCCCCGCAACATAGTCCGGGATATCCTGTTATCTCTCAATTCAAACCTCTTTCCGTTTTTTTTTCATCGATAATTCTATTTGACCTACGCGACATAAGATTGTTAAACTTATATGTAATTATTTCCCCTTATTAGTATTTTTTTGGAGTTGCCTTAATGCTTTCAGAACTCAAAAAAGCGGCTATTGAAGCCATTACATCTATACTTCCTTTGGTAATAGTCATAATAATATTGCAATTTACCGTTTTACATGCTCCACTTGAACTATTTTGGAACTTTATAATCGGGGCTGCAATGGCTATGGTAGGGGTAACACTCTTTCTCGCCGGAGTCAAAATAGGTATATTGCCTATGGGGCGTGATGTCGGTGCAGAACTTCCTCAACATGAATCTTTATTGCTGATAATTGTATCGGCTGTTATATTCGGTTTTGTTGTTACCGTTACGGAACCGGGTGTGATGGTATTGAGTGAGCTGTTTGTACAATTAGGGGGAGACGGCAGTACCGTAATGGTAATTGTGGTAGCTGTTGGTATGGCAATCCTTTTTATGGCAGCTCTGGTGCGTATTATTTTCGGTTTTCCTATCAGATATCTATTGATGGCTGTTTATGGGATTGCCGTCATCCTGGCTTTATTTGCGCCCCCTGAATACGTGGCGCTGGCTTTTGATTCAGGTTCCGCTGCTGCCGGATCGTTTACTGTTCCGATGATGCTTGCGGTAGGGCTTGGTTTTGTTTCCGTACTTGCCCGCAGGTCTCCTTTATCGGATGGCTTCGGGCTGGTTGGATTGGCCTGTGCCGGACCAATAATCGGCATTCTATGCTGGGGGGTGTTCTTTTGATGGTATCCCCGTTTGAAGGTTTGTTGGGTGTCTTTGGAGATGTAGCAATACCGGTAGTATTATTGGTATTGTTTTTCATGGTATTCCAATTCATGTTCTTAAAAAGGCCTTTCAAGCAGGTATCCATCCTGTTAAGGGGCGTTTTACTGGCATATATCGGTCTGGTGTTGTTTTTACAGGGTATCAATGTTGCCTTTCTTCCGATGGCAAATGAAATCGGCGTAACATTCGGCCACTATGTTGATTATTGGGTCCTGATACCAATCGGATTTTTGTTAGGTTCGCTGGTAACTATAGCTGAGCCTCAGGTCAAAGTATTGTGCCAGCAGATAGAAAAAGCCTCCAGCGGTTATATTAAGGCACACATCATGCAGTATACACTTTGTATCGGTGTGGGATTGTTTGCAGCCCTGGCTATGGCGCGAACTGTTTTTGGTATTCCCTTACTTTATATTTTGGTGCCTGGATATATCATTGCCTTTTTACTGCTCTTTTTTTCCGATAAAGATTTTGTGGCAATCGCTTTTGATTCGGGCAGCATAGCAACCGGGCCTTTAACTGTTGCCTTAATCGTATCAATCGCAACCGGAGCGGCTGCGGTAATTGAAGGTAGTAATCCCCTAGTTGACGGATTTGGAACAATTGGTATAATTACTCTGGCGCCAATTATTTCAATACAGATAATCAGTTTACTGTATCGTATTAAACCCCCGCAAGGAGATGAAAAAAATGAGTGATCGTGCCAGAATTTTGATAATAACAGTTGTTAAGAAAGGTTTGGGTGATACCGTCATAGAGTCTTCTATAAAAGCCGGAGCCGAGGGTGCGACTCTAGTGTATGGGCGAGGAACAGGTATTCATGAGAGAAAGAAAATTATGGGTGTTTCTCTCGAGCCGGAAAAAGAGATCGTGCTTTCAGTCGTTTATCGAGACCAGGTGGATGAAATTATTAAGGAAATCACTGATTCCATTGACCTTGAAAAACCGGGTGCCGGCATTGCGTTTACGCTTCCCTTAGAACGAGTGTTCGGTATTTCACAC
>CAZOYZ010000830.1:0-1976 GCA_964584045.1 uncultured Prolixibacteraceae bacterium
ACTCCATGACCGAAGTGCTGTTTTTAAAATGACCGGCATGTCTGAGTGTCCAATTTGTAACAGTATCCTCATTTTTTTGGTTCCAGCATTTTGATGAAGTAGCCACCCACTACCGAACGGGCCTGGAACCCAACCTGCCGGGCATCAGTAGACTGAAGTTCTCCTTCGACAAAAACAGGATACTGCCCGCGGGAGTCACTATTTTGGTCCGGAGGTTATCTGGTCAAACGCCGCCCGGAAGCAATTCGCAGATGTGTTTTTTCCTGTCTCGCCCTTACCGTAAAACTCCTTCAGAAATCCGTCCACTCCGGTCCAGACGGTCTGGATAATTCCCTGGTACCGGTCTTTCATTTCAGGTGTCGCAGCCCTGCGGAAACGAAGCATATCATCAACCTGTACAACCGCCACCTCCGGATTTCTCCAGGGGCAGGTGGCAACCTGAAACCCCTTCATGGCAAAGTAAACGGCGGTCTGATCGGGCCGCTCGTAGTGCCAGTCGCAGATCATCACGTCTTTGGAAACCAAATCAATGGCACGATGCGTATTGTTCATGCTGGCCTCCCACATGCCTATGCCGGTGGTTTTACCGTCAATCAGCCGGTCACCCCAGATCCACAGCCTGTGATTCTTTAATTCGAGATGATTGCGGATCCGGTTCACCTCTCCTGCAAACAATTCAGCTTTATCCGAATCTTTGCAGCGCGGACATTTGTCATCGCCCATATAAAAGACTTCATCCATCCCGGCATGGAAAGCGTCGGCTTCAAAAACATCACAAATTTCATCCACCAGATCAAAAACGACCTTGTGCACATCCGGGTGCAACGGACAATAGCTTTTGCAGTAGAGGCCATCCGCGTTCGGCCATTCGTACTTCGCAGGCATCTTTACGTGGGGAGTCTCATCAAACTGGGGGTATACCTTCAACAAATTGCCGATACTGCCTGCCCACGACTGATGCCCCAGAAGGTTTATCTGCGGGATCAGCCGGATGCTGTCTTTCCGGCAAGCCGCAACCAGCTTTTTCACATCCGCCTTCGTCAAGGCTTTCTCGTTGCGAAGTTCCGGGTGACTTTCGTATTCATAGTTGTAATCCACCCTTAGGATCAGGGTATTGACTTTCCGCGGAGCCAGTTCCTGATCGATAAACCGGATAAACGCATCCAGTTCCGCCGGCCCCGGAGCCGATATGCAAAAACCTCTGAGCGGCAGCAATTCCACGGACTGTGCCTGACTGAATATCGCTGCAAATACCAGAAACAAGATCAGTTTCTCTTTCAGATGCCTCATATTTTTATCGTTTTAGTTCGTAATCAAATTTAACCCTTTAATCGTTACAACCGGTTTCTGTCCATTCAAATCGGCCGTATAAAAATACCCCTCGATCGTTCTTTTTTCGCCCGGCAGCAATGAAAAATAATTATCATCCAGATAGACCGGAGCCACGGCATCTCCGGAAGCGCCGGCGAGGATCATGATCTCGAGGCATAAAGCCAGGTGCGGAGAATCATTGGTAATTTCCACCTTCACCCGTGTCTGATCGCCATCAGCCAAAAAATCAGTATGCGAAACGACGGTAACCTTTGGCAGATCGTTTATCTGCTGCAGGTTTTGATGCTTCTTCGTCGGTGTATGCGCAAAATAAGTCGATTCCCAGTCGAATTCATGAACAGTCTTGGTTAACACATACTGGTTAACCGCCCGCATCGCCCCATGACTGTCGAAAATCCGCAGATCGAGAAAATATGTTGAATCCAGTCCTTCAATGTTGTCCGGAATAAGGAGGACCGCTTTCTTTTGATCAGGCTCAATACTCAGCGAACCATCCCGGCTGATCAATTCCTTCATATCCAGATTCATGAGTTTTACACTGACAGTCAGGTCCTCGAATCCGGTGGTCGAAGAATTCGAAACAACGACTTCATTTTTCCCATAATCGTAGATGGCCTGCAGGGGTTCCAGGGCTTTCCTTGTAC
>CAZOYZ010000831.1:0-1971 GCA_964584045.1 uncultured Prolixibacteraceae bacterium
AAGCTGCGGCGTTCCGAAACCTGGTGGGGATTGCATTTCGACCGGCACGTGGATCCGGGAGATAAAAACCTCGGAGCGACGCTGACCGTAGAAATGGTCGATTCGCTCATCAACCTGGTCCGGCCTGATTTCATCCAGGTTGACTGCAAGGGGCATCCCGGAATCTCTTCCTACCCGACAAAGGTGGGGCAGCAGGCCGTGAGCTATGACAAGGATCCGCTGGCTGTCATTCGCCAAGTGACGGATAAGCATCATGTACCTTTGTATATGCACTATTCAGGGGTACAGGATCAAAACTATGCAAAACGGTTTCCTGACGAAGCCCGCCGGGATGCCGACGGGAAACCGGATGGAAAAAATGCCTCCCTGTGGGGTCCCTACGTCAACAAATTGCTTATTCCACAATTAAAGGAATTGATCGGAACGTATCACATTGACGGCGTTTGGACCGATGGCGAATGCTGGTCGGTGAAGCCCGACTACCAGACTGCAGCGCTCAGAGAGTTTGCCGATAAGACCGGTATTACAACAATTCCGCGTTCGAAGGAAGACCCCGGGTACAAAGCATTTCTGGAGTTCAACCGTCAAAAGTTCCTGTCGTATCTGAATTATTATGTGGATGAACTCCACCGTTTTTCACCCGGGTTCGAGATCTGTTCAAACTGGGCTTTCAGCTCGCTCATGCCCGAACCGGTAACGGTGAATGTCGATTTTCTATCGGGTGATCTGACTCCCAAAAACGCGGTCAATGCAGCTGCCTGGCAGGGGAGATGTCTTGCCGGACAAAGGAAACCCTGGGATTTGATGGCCTGGAGTTTTACCGGCGAATGGTCTACCAACCATATCATGGTGACGCCCAAGTCGGCTCTTCAACTATGCCAGGAAGCGGCGGAAGTCATCAGCATGGGCGGAGGTTTTCAAATTTATTTCAGGCAAAATAAAGACATTTCGTTCCAACAGGATGGTTTCGGTATCATGAAGGAAGTAGCCGATTTTATGCTTCCGCGCAGGAAATTTTGCAAGGGCATGCAACCTGTTGCGCAAGTTGGGTTGCTTTATTCGACAGCAGGATGGAAAAACAAGGTTGATGTGATCTATCATGGGGATACCAAAAGTCAGGAAGGGATTTTGTGTGCCCTTCTGGACGGGCAGCACGCGGTCGAAGTACTGATGACACACCGGTTGAAGGAGCGGATGGACGAATTTCCGGTCATTGTAATCCCGGAATGGGAAACACTGGAGCCCGGAATGGTCACAAGTTTGAAAGAATACACCCAAAACGGAGGTCGACTACTGGTAATTGGCGCCGATGGTACCCGTTTGTTCGACGATATTCTGGGCATAAAAGAGGTAAAACCGACGGAAGCGGGTAAAGATGGCCTGGGATATGATCACCGGTTTGTGCAGATTCCTGACAAATGCCGGGGTATTACCTGCCTGCCGGGAACAAAACCAGTTGCTGAATTTTTTACCGCAACCGACTCGCGGTACGGGAACGGAGTTGCCGCAAGTATTTCAAGTTACGGACGCGGGATCATTGCCGGGATTTATGCGGACCTGGGAACTACATACCAAAGAAATACTTCCCCGGTTATTCGCGATTTGCTGACCCGTATGATCGAACAACTTTTTACCGGAGAACTGGTGAAAGTCGAAGGTTCGCACCACGTACATGTTGTTCCGGGTAAGATAGGTGACCGGCTGTTTGTTCACCTGATTAACACTTCGGGCGAACACGCCAACCCGAATGCAAGCTGTATCGAAGAAATCCCGGCACTTGGAAACCTGAAGGTATCCGTGGCTACCGGTGAAAAACCAAAAGCCGTGGTTTTGCAGCCGGAGGGAAGGTCGGTCGGCTTCAGTTTTGCAGAGGGGAAAGCGAATTTTGTGATTCCTGAATTGAAGATCCATGTGGCGGTTGAAATCAGATAAACTCAGACAGAGGTCATGTAATTCATTCTTTTTATAGAT
>CAZOYZ010000832.1:0-1971 GCA_964584045.1 uncultured Prolixibacteraceae bacterium
CCGTGACACAGGCTGTGCCGGTACCCCTTGTAACAATAGTTGCCGTACGTGCCATGCACATCGGTTTTTCCTTCGGGCACCAGTTCATCGATGCGTGCCGCATTTTTGAGCCAGTCCACATCAAAATCCTCCCAGAATGTCGTGGCGCCCAGATCGAGCATCCCTCCCCAGTATTCCCGGATGTTATCCAGTGCACCCTGGTAATCGCCGGCCATAGCGCGTGCGTTGAGCATGTAATAGCCATAAAATGTGGACATCCCATGTACACCATTTTGAGCCAGCATTTCCGAATTTGCCTTTTCGGGAGGCACCAGTCCCGACATGGCCAGCAAAGCTGCAGCCTGCTTGGAATCGGCAATTCCCGGCACATGCTTCTTCAGCTTATTAACGGTTTCCTCGCAAAAGCGGGCTGTCGTTTCATCCTTGAGGATCGTGCAGAGCTCGGCTCCGGCCTCAAAGGTCATCACCATCAGCGACTGCAGTCCGGCATGTACGGCCTTGTGATTTTCGCTTGAAGGCCAGTTCAGAAACCGGTTCCCGTCAAGGATCTCTTTTCCTTCGGCATCAATTTTCGAAGCCAACAAATGCAGCAGCCCGTTCAGGTAATTTTGCTGCTCTTTCAGGTAGTCCAGATCACCCTGATAGAAATACCAGTCACGGTGGATCAGGATCCACCACATCGAATACGAACTGATGCCGTTCATCCAGTTGGGCAGCGGCGTCAGATCGCGTGCCAGGTCAAGGCTTTTCGGCACCACTTCATTGTAGCCGAATACCGAATTAACCGTCATCACCTCCGGATGCATGTCGCCCAGCCAAACCAGCCGGTCACGCTTAATGCCATCCCACAGGTAGTTTTGCATGTTCAAATGAACGGTATAAGCGCCGATCATCCAGATCTGGTTGAGCCGTTCATCGTTGCAACGGAACGAACCCACGTAAGGAATATCCCGGTAAGTAAAAATCGCACTGATCTCTTTGATCTCCAGTTTGGTATCCGGATCAATCAAATCAATCCGGACAAAACGAAAGCCCGATTCGCCCACTTCGACGCGTCCCAGCCAGGGCAGCGTCACCACAAAATCGCGCATGGCATGATCGTTTGTCGCCGTTGTTTTCCCGGCATCACTCATGGTCTCACTCACCGACTCACCCAGGCGGACCCGGATCCTTCCGGCAGGTTTGGCATTGCTGATGGTGGTGACAATCTCGATCCCGCCATGAATTTCTTTCCCAAAGTCCAGGATAATACCGGGCTGATTATCCGCGGTACTGACGAGCGTCAGGTACTTTCCCTGATTGAGGTCGGCCTGTCCGGTCCCTTTTTTCAGGATTGACTGAGCGTTTTGAACCTCATTCCCGCTTGTATCCGATAGCCAGACGATCCGCGCCGGCGTCAGGAAGGTCCTGGTGAGCGCAGACGAACGGGCCAGCTCGCCGCCACTTTCATCGAACACGGGAGGCAATTGCGCTGCCGCGGGAAAAACCATCCACAGCAACAGAAAGATCATCAAATATTGTTTTCGTTTCATCTCTACAGATTTTCGATTTAAGTACCTGCAATTTTCGTATCAACTTCAGTTTTTCAATTAAGTATGCAACGGGTGGAATAGCCACTTATACATTTTCGGTTTATGCGAGCTTTAGCTCTTATGGCTATTTCATGAGTTATTTGTTTTTTATGCAGATCCGGAAATTGCCGGATGGAAAACAACAAAGCATCTTTCCGTCTGTTCTGCTGATTATCGGGTATTCTGTTTCATTTATTTTTGCACCGTTAATGCGAATCTCACTGTTCTGTGGCAGTGAAACCAATCCCGACGAGCTTACGGGGATCCGGATCGTCCAGACAAATTCATCCGCCGTATTTTCCCAACTGCTCAGAATACGGCCGTACGCAGACTCGAGGGTAGCCTCCGCACGCGATAAATTGCCGGTAAACAAAGGGTCAAAGCGGATCACCTTAAAACC
>CAZOYZ010000833.1:0-1965 GCA_964584045.1 uncultured Prolixibacteraceae bacterium
TCGGGGATAGAGATCCCCAGTGTGGTGAATAAGGATCACTGGTCGAAGCCCCTCTCTCATCCTGATCAAGAGATCAGGCAGCAATGTATTCAGTCTGTTGCTCAATCGCTGCAGGACGTTAAAGATCTTGGCGGAGATACAGTATTGGTTGTTCCCGGTGTGGTGAATGAAAAAATCCCCTATGAACAAGCCTATAAGACTTCTCTGGACTCTGTACGAAAATTAATTCCTTATGCCGAAAAAACAGGCATGCAGATCGGTCTGGAAAATGTATGGAATAATTTTATTCTGAGCCCTGTCGAAGCGATGCGTTTTGTCGACGAGATCAACCATCCCCTGGTCGGTTGGTATTTTGATATCGGGAATATATTGCGTTACGGATGGCCTGAACACTGGATCGCTACCCTCAATTCACGGATCAGGAAACTGCATATCAAGGAATTCAGCCGGGATCTCATGAATAAAGAGGGATTGTGGGCAGGTTTCAAAGTCGCGCTTTTGGAGGGAGATAATAACTGGCCGGTTGTGATGAAAGCCTTGAATGACATAAATTATCAAGGGGGTTGGTTAACCGCAGAAGTCAACGGAGGCGACCGGGAACATTTAAAAGATATTTCTGCGCGCATGGATAAGATCATTGCATATCTCTGATTTAAATACGTAGTAAAAAATGAAAGAAAATCACGCCTTTAACCGTCGCAGTTTCCTGTCTAAAACTGCCATTGGAACGATCGGTACATTGGGGACAATTCATCTCCTCAATTCCTGTTCCGGTTCAAAAAAAGAGAAAATCGCATTACCCGAACTGCTTGATCAGGCTCCCGACGGTAAGCCTCTCAAGGCCGGATTAATTGGTTGCGGAGGCCGGGGTACCGGTGCAGCGATCAATTTTCTGGATGCCGGGCCAAATCTTCAGATCACGGCCCTGGGCGATGTATTCCAGGATAAACTGGATCATTGTCGTGCTGAACTGAAAGAAAAAAAGAATGTGGAGATTCCGGATGAAAACTGTTTCCTTGGCTTCGACAGCTTTGAAAAGGTGATTGATTCGGGCGTTGACCTGGTTTTGCTTTGCACGCCGCCTCATTTCCGGCCTGCTCATCTGGAAGCCGCTGTGAATGCCCGTAAGCACGTTTTTATGGAGAAACCTTGTGCGGTCGATCCTGTGGGCGTGAGGACCGTGCTTGCCACTGCAAAAAAGGCCGAAGCGATGGGATTAAGCATCATCAGTGGTACCATCCGCCGGGTACAAAAGGACTACATGGAAACCTGGCGAAGGGTGGCAATGGGGGAGATCGGTGAGATTACCGGTGCGAACATTCTTCGTAACGGAGGCGCCCTTTGGTTCAGGAACAGGCTTCCCGAGTGGACCGACATGGAATATATGCTCCGAAACTGGGTCAACTTTTGCTGGTTGTCGGGCGATCACATTACCGAACAGTTTATCCACGAAATTGATGTTATGAACTGGTTTATGGGCCAGAACCCGGTGAAAGCGATTGGCTGGGGAGGCCGTCAGAGAAGGGTGACGGGCGACCAGTACGATTTTTTCAGCATCGAGTATGTTTATGCCAGCGGGATACGCACCCACTGTGCAGCCCGGCAAATCAATGGCTGTTCCAACGGAAAAGTGGAACAGATCAACGGGACCAAAGGCTATGCGGACTGTGGCGGCAAGCTGTACAACCTGAAAGGGGAAGTGACCTGGCAATATCCGTATCCGGAGGAAGGAGCTGCCGATCAGACCTGGAAAGTGACCAATCCGTTTGTTCAGGAGCATATCAACCTGATCACCGGCATTCGCACCGGAAAAACCGTCAGCGACGCGGAAGCTCAGGCCCACTCGACGCTCATCACCATTATGGGCAGAATGGCCGCGTACACGGGGAAAGATGTCACCTGGGACGAAGTGATGAATTCGGATCTGTACCTCGGACCAAAGACCTATGCCCTGGGCCCTGTCCC
>CAZOYZ010000834.1:0-1961 GCA_964584045.1 uncultured Prolixibacteraceae bacterium
CAAATCTGTTACTGGGAACGGGAAATCTCTTATCGGGGAATTTCGGAGAAAGTAAGCCTTATATCGATGCAGGCCTGGAGTTGGCGCGAAAGCTGGACTTTCCGGAGTATTTATGTATCGGTTTCAACGCACTTGCCGGATATCACATGAATAGCGGCAATTACGATCTGGCCTTTGAATTATTTCACGAAGCGCTGAATATGGCCGAATCTGCAAATCTTCCGGAGATGGCGGCCAATTCCCGGCTCAACCTGGGATCTATTCTTACTTCAAGAGGTGACCGGACTGACGGACTGAAGTACCTGCTTCAGGCGTTGGACTACTATGAAAGTACGAAAGAACAACGAATGATTTCAAGGATCTATAACAATATTGCCGTCAATTACCATAGCTGGAAAGATTACGACCTGGCGTTGCATTACTACCGGAGAACACTGACATCTTATCAAAAGCAGCAGGATTTTGTAGGGTTGGCAGTGGTATCCAATAATATCGGAGAGATTTACAAGGATAAAAATGAATTTGCCAAGGCGATCCCCTATTACCGGCGAACCATTCAGCTGGCCGACAGTACCGGCATCGGTGATTTCTATAAGTCGTACGGTTGGATTGGACTGGCAGAGACTTATCTTTTAATGGGAGAGTATGATCTATCACTGAAAAACGTGATTTTGGCATTGGAGACGTTTAAGCGCGTGACGATGGGCGAAGGTATCGCGCGGTCGCACCTGATCATGGCCCGGATATATCTTCATCAAAAAAATTATGCGCGTTCCGTACAGGAAGCCGACTCTGCGCTTCAGCTTGCCGGGAAAATCGGGATCCTCGAACTGGAGCAAAGGGCTTATCAGGTGAAAGCCAGTATTTACGCGGATCAGCGGCGGTATAAAGATGCCTTTGAAATGTTGAATTTCGCCATCCAAAAAAATGATACGCTGTACAAGGAAGAACAAATGAAAGAGCTTGCCCGCCTGCGGGGAGAGCTGGATATTACTGAAAAGAACAATGAAATCCGGTTGCTTTTGAAAGATAATGAAATTAAAGATCTCAGTTTGAAAAAGCAGCGAACACAGACCCGGTATCTTGTTTTGCTGATTGTTCTTTTGATCACTCTCTTTATGATTATGCTCATCTATATTCGTTCCAATAAGCGGGTCAGTTTACTGATGCAGGAAAAAAATCAGCGAATTAATGAACAGCGGCTTGAACTGATCCGGGTGAATGCCACCAAAGATAAATTCTTGTCCATTATCGGGCATGACCTCCGGAATCCGGTAGGAGCCTTTAAGGATGTAGTCGGGCAACTGGCCGATTTTCCCGAAATGTTCCCGGACGAAGTCAGGCAGCAGATCATCCATGAATTGCGGGACGAGGCAGAACGAACCTATTTCCTGCTGGAGAATCTGTTATCGTGGGCCAAAAGCCAGAAAAATAATATCCGTTATCGGCCTGAACGGCAGGATCTCGCTTCTCTGGTTGACAATAACATCCTTTTGCACGCCAGACTCGCGGAAAGAAAACAGATCCGGTTAAAGTCGTTTGTTGCGCCGGGGGTTGCTGTTTTCGCCGATCATAATATGGTCAATCTGGTCTTGCGAAATCTGATCTCCAATGCGATCAAATTTACCGGTGAAGAGGGAGAGATCACGGTCTCTGCCAGGGACAGTGACGATTTTGTTGAAATTTCGATCGCTGATACCGGCGTGGGTATTCCCGAAGAAAATCTTGCGGTTCTGTTTCAGGAAGTCAATCATGTCTCTACCTACGGGACCAACAATGAAAAAGGATCCGGAATAGGGCTGATCCTTTGCAGGGAGTTCATCGAGATGAACGGCGGGACCATTACTGTTCGCTCCAAAGTGAATAAAGGAAGTACATTCATTTTTACATTATTAAAACACAAGGTACCGGTTTTTGCAGAGTCCCGAACATGAGCCTCCTCATATTGTACGCAAAAAATC
>CAZOYZ010000835.1:0-1961 GCA_964584045.1 uncultured Prolixibacteraceae bacterium
GAAGACATGCTGCCCGTTAAGATCGGCGATCTGGTGGTTGTGGCCTGTTCGCCGGGGCATGACCTGGGATATGTTTCGCTCACAGGGACGCTGGCAAAAAAGCAATTCGAGCGGAAAATAAAAAAGCCGGAGCGGTACACCTGGAACAAAATCTACCGGAAAGCTACTGACGCGGATATCAAAAAGTGGGAAGCGGCGCGTCAGCGGGAATATGCCGTCATGGTCCGTTCCAGGCAGCTCGCTGCCGCGCTGGGTCTGAATATGAAGATCGGTGACGTGGAATTCCGCGGCGACAATGGCAAGGCTATTTTTTACTATATCGCTGACGACCGGGTGGATTTCAGGGAACTGATCAGACACTATGCGCGGGAGTTCCAGATCAAGGTTGAAATGAAGCAAATTGGTGCCCGCCAGGAGGCAGGCCGGGTTGGAGGTATCGGCTCATGCGGACGTGAGCTTTGTTGTTCGACCTGGAGAACAGATTTCTCGAGTGTCACTTCGGAAGCTGCCTTGAAGCAGGGATTGTCGCCAAATGCTGAAAAGATGGCCGGCCGGTGCGGAAAATTAAAATGCTGTCTGATGTACGAGCTTGATGTTTACCTGGAGACCCAGGAAGATTTCCCCACTGAACTGCTGATGCTGGAAACCGAAAAAGGTCTGGCAAAACACCTGAAAACGGAGATCCTCAGCCGCAAAATCTGGTACACCATGGAGGGCGGCAGTGGTTCCAGACCGGTTGTTCTGGGTCTGGAGGATGTCAAAAAGATCATCCAGCTAAACAAACGCGGGATCAGACCTTCTCTGGATCAGTATCTGGAACCGGATCCGGCTCCGAAAAATGAAATGAGTGTCGGCTCTTCCAATATTGAGATCAGCCCTAAGAAAAAACAGATTAAAAAACGGCGCAAAGCAAAGGCAAAGCCGGCTTCGGCATAAACACGCCAAGAATCAAGTACCCAACGGGCTGGCGCAATCGAAGAGCGCCAGCGATAAGGCAGTTTTTGATCACAGGGGGTGGTGTCGATCATGTCCTGACTGACACATTTCCGCTTCCAGGGAACATCGGTAGGTAAATTTAGCTTAAAGTTCGACATTTTATTCCAGTTAATTGGTTAATTACCTTTTGTGACTGGAAAGCGACTTTTGGTTATGGTCTGATGGCAGGGAAATACTTTAACGAATAAAAATCCGGAAAAGTATGTGATCAAATTTACAAAAAAAGATTTATCTGTTCCGGATCACAAAATCGACACCATTATTTGTCATAACAGGAAAAGGTCAACCGGCGCACGAAATAATGTTTTAGAACACTTTTATTGCGGACGAAAGAAGTTCCGCCTCTGCATTCAGGGGAGCAAAGGCCAGCAAAAAGCCTCCTCCGCCCGACCCCAGAAGTTTCACATAAATTCCACGGATCATCAGTTCCTCAACGACATCGGTAAAGCCCTGCGGGATCATCTCCGACAGGTGATCCAGTTGAAACCGCGTGATCAGCGGAAGATAACGGAATAATTCGTCATGATTTCCCAGCAAAAAGGCATGAACAACTCCGTCGTTTGCCGGCAGGTAGTCACGGTTGAAAACAGCTTTAAAGTCCGGATCCTGCATTTTTTCCAAAAAGCGTCCAACCATCGGCGAAGTAGCGCCGGAGATGCCTGTATCGATCAGGTAAATCGAATAGGGGAGCCGGTCGGTTCTCAGGTAAGGGACCGAAATGTGGTTGTCTGCGAACAAAACCGGCTGATGAAAAAAGGAAACCAGTGGATCCAGGCCGGAACTCCTTCCGTGAAAATAAGATTCCATCACCGAAAAGTCGTTCTTCAATGCTTCGGGCAGGCTATGTCTTTTGCACACCTGCAGCAGATTTTTTCCGTAAATACTGTATTCATGGAAAAGCGCCGCACAAAGTGCCCCGGAACTTCCGATACCGTATTCGGGCGGGATATCTGACCGGAAAAAAA
>CAZOYZ010000836.1:0-1957 GCA_964584045.1 uncultured Prolixibacteraceae bacterium
AGATACGCAAATTATTTTCGGAATACTCAAAAAATATCCTGAAGTAAAAAACGTGTTGCTTTTCGGAAGCCGCGCCAAAGACGGTTTTCACAAAGGCAGCGACATCGATTTGGCGATTGACGGCGGCAACGTTTCTCCCAAAACCCTGCGCCGGATAAAAAGCGACTTTGAAGATAGCGATTTGCCTTACCGCGTTGACTTACTGGATTATAATACACTGAACAATATTGCTTTGAAAAAACATATCGGGCGCGTTGGAAAACTAATTTTTAAAGCGCCTTAATTGCAAAAACAAGCTGGTTTGGTTTTTCTTCTTGTCCGCTTCTGTTAATTCCGGGATTTTACGTTCCTTGTCCTGGATCGCACTGATTATCAAAGGTCTGACATCAGATTTGGGGATCAAGATGGCGACCGCGGTTTCATCATCAGGAAAGCAAAGAAATAATGATAAACACCATGAAAAAATCCAATTCATTTTCCCGGAGATCATTCGTCAAATCAGGAATGGTTTTAACCGCCGGATTACCGGTATTGCAGATCTCCCCCTTTCTTGAAAACAGTGTACAACAAGAAGAAGACGACAAGCTTTACACGCTGTTTCAGCAACCACCGGTCACCGCAAAACCATTTGTGCGCTGGTGGTGGAACGGGGACAAACTGTCAGAGAAAGAAATCCTCCGCGAACTGGACGTCATGAAGGAAGCCGGGATTGGCGGCGTGGAAATTAACCCGATTGCATTCCCGGGCGGCGATGACCTGGCGATCCCTTCCATGCAATGGCTCAGTCCCGAATGGATCGGGATGGTGAAAGTAGCCCTGAAAGGTGCTGAAGAAAGGGGAATGATCTGCGACATCATTGTCGGTTCGGGATGGCCTTTCGGCGCTGAAATACTGGAAGGAGACGACCGTTCGCAATTGCTTACCCTTACAAGCAGGAAAATACAGGAGCCCGGGACGATCCGCCGGCAGGTTGCGGATATTTTAAATGATGCCAAACCCAGGTTACATGCGGCCTGGAAAGGTGCCGACTATGAGCTGTATGCCCTGTGCCTGGCCCCGGTCCAAATGGATCAGTTCGCACAGCCCCAATGGTTACCCTTCGATAAAGGCCAGCACACGCTCGAAATTCAGGTGCCCGAAGGGGAACATATTCTTTATGCTTTAGTGAAGTGCACGGGATTCCAGGCGGTGATCAACGGCGCTCCGGGTGCAGCAGGACCCGTATTGAACCACTACAACAAGGAAGCTACCGAAAGATTCCTCAACCGTATGTCGGATACATTGTTCCCGCACCTGGAAGGATTAAAAGGCTTCCGCGCCATGTTCTGCGACAGCATGGAACTGGAAGGCGCCAACTGGTGTCCCGATTACCTCGAAGAATTCAAACGCCGCCGGGGATACGACATCAAACCCTATCTGCCATTTATCCTTTTCAAAGTAGGCGAAATGGGATCAAAAATAGAAGAAGGGGAAATCACGCAATTGTCAGGTGAAGCAAAAGATGCGGTTGACCGTGCACGCTACGACTTTTATACCACCTGTATGGCCATTATTACCGAGCGGTTCCTGATGACTTACACCAGTTGGTGCAACAAGCACGGGTTCAAGTCGAGGATGCAGCCTTACGGGAACGAATTCCACCCGCTCGAAGCCTCGCTGCCGATCGATATTCCCGAATGCGAGACCTGGATCTGGGGACGCACCGGCAAAGAAGGTTACACCTATCTCGATTTCGTTAACAAACCTTCCAGTACGAACGTCAATAAATTTGTCGCTTCAGCCGTGCATCTTGCCGGCAAAAAAATTGTCAGTTGCGAGGAGATCACCAACACGACACTTGTTTTCAACACCACGCTTGAACAGGTAAAAATTTGCGGCGATCAAAGTAATCTTTCAGGTGTCAATCACTCGATCCTTCACGGGTTCAATTATTCTCCGGCCGAAGTGCCGTTCCCCG
>CAZOYZ010000837.1:0-1951 GCA_964584045.1 uncultured Prolixibacteraceae bacterium
AGGGCGCAAAAGAATAAAGCCACCACCAGACTGATCTTATACCCGTACTTATGGATCATCAGGGCAATCGGTATGGGCCAGATCACGTAGGTGATGTAAAAGGAAAACTGGATCATCGTCGCCTGAAAATAGTTGAGCTTAAAATGCTCAACCATCGACGGCAACAGGATGTCATTCATACAAAACATGGACCCGATGGTCAGAAACATCAGGCACAGAAGTGACAGAGGCTTGTATTGGTGCTTCATTTCCGGCAGATCAGAATTTTGAATCCAAAACAACTTCAATATTCAATAACCTGCACAAGTCGACCAGTTCGTTGACATACATGCCGTATACGGCAGCGAAATGCTGCGACTGGACATGATCCAGTACCTGGCGGACGGGAACATCGGGATAAAACGTGATGCTGGGCCACGATGGCAGCGGCACACCCATCTCAACCCATTTTGGCCTTTCTTTGCCTTCGCCGGTCACAATATGCATTTTGTACCCTTCTTTGGTTTCGGAAAGACAGGCCAGGGTCATTCTCCCTTTTTTCATGTTGGAACAATGGGCAATGCCTTTGAGCAGTACCGTGGAAATGTATTTGATCTGCGGCTTCCCTTCGATAAAATCCGATGGGCAATAGCCATCTTCGCCCAGCAGAATCCATTCCGGATGATGTTCGTAATGCTCAATGAAGGTTACCTGTTTGCCGGAAATCCATTTCAGCATTAACTGAGCGACCGAATTTCCCAGGTCGTTTTCATCGACATACGGATAACCCGCATCGGCGACCAGTGAGGAAGGAATGGCATGGGTCAATCCCATTTCCAGGTCGACTCCATCCACACACTTGTAGGAAAACGTGTCGAATTTCTTCTCCCGGCATAAGGCGACTGTACCCAGATACATCCGGACTGCCTTGTCAGCCACCTCTGCTTCCGGCTCCCCGAGGGGATATTCCCAATCTTTGGATACCCGTTGTGACTCAGCCCGGACTTCCTGTTCGGGGATGGCATCCATTTTCCGCTGAAGCTGAAGCATGTCCATGCTTTCCAGTTCCGGTCCGATCAAATTGCGAAGTTTGGTCGGATTAAGTCCCGTTGAATACAGTCCCATATCGTTATAGCCGATCATCCCCAGCCGGGCATGACGGAGACGTTTCATGACGGAGGCTGCTTTTGCAAAGGCCAGGATCCCTTCGATGTCCATGGGCGAATCAGGGGCATTGTACAGGTATTTGAACTTTATTCCCCATTGCTCCATCGGGAAACGCAGCGAAGTGGAACCTGCCCCGGCAGCCGGGGAAATGAGCGTTCCTTTTTCCCCAAAACGGCCTTCATGGTCGGTAAAACCGCCAAAACTATACAAAATCATTGGCTCGTTCCGGAACTCATGCAACACCCGGAACACGCCCCGCGTGTCGATCCAGTTAATGATGTTCACAAACAGAAAGTCCCATTCCTGTGACTTCAGTTCCCGGATGGCCCGCTCCGGCTCGGGACCTTCCCCGAACACGGGGTCGGTCCGGATCAGTTCCAGACCCGCGTCTGTCAGTTGCTTCTCCGCCCGGGCACTGATCATTTTCAGATTGGCCGGTTCATAAAACATCGTCCCGAAGGAAACGTATCCTGCTTTTATTTTTTCCATAAGTCTTTCTTGTTAATGGTTTAAAATCCCGGTTCATATTTCGTCTCAACAGACTCCCGATTGATTCACTCCCGAACTGGATCCAGATCCGGTTCTCCGTTATGCTCCGATTGGCCGACAGACATTCTCCGATACCTTCAAAAGTCTTTTATGGGTGCGCGTTCCAGGTTTCATCCTTCGCTAATGATAGCCGGCTTCCGTGTCTGCCATTTACCCCTGGTGAAATCCGGGAATTCTACCGGCCGGCTTCTATGGGTTGCCGATTCCTCGGTCAGCGCGGTGATGATACTCCAGGTTGCGGCATCATACACATCGA
>CAZOYZ010000838.1:0-1947 GCA_964584045.1 uncultured Prolixibacteraceae bacterium
TTCCTGGCGTACAGCGAGGACGGCTATCACTGGACCGATCTCGGAGGGCCGTGGCTTTCTCCCGAAGTCGGTCAGCAAAAAGTGATGCGCGATCCTTCGGTGGTGAAAGGGCCCGACGGCACATTCCACCTGGTCTGGACTTCTTCCTGGAAAGGCGACCGCGGTTTCGGTTACGCCGGCTCAAAAGATCTGATCAACTGGACGGAGCAGAAATTTATTGAGGTGATGCCCGATACCTCGACGGTAAATGTGTGGGCGCCGGAGCTTTTCTATGACGATGAGAGGCAGGAATACATCATCATCTGGGCATCGACCATTCCGTTCAAATTTGAAAAAGGTCTGGAAGAAGAACGGAATAATCACCGGATGTACTATACGACCACGAAAGATTTTATCAGCTTTTCGGAAGCAAAGCTGTTTCTTGATCCGGGCTTCAGTGTGATCGACGCCGTGATCGTGAAGCGTGATACGGCCGATTATGTGCTGGTGCTGAAAGATAACACGCGCCCGATGCGGAACCTGAAGGTGGCTTTTGCCAACGATCCCCTGGGCCCTTATGAGCAGGTGTCGGCCGCTTTTACGGAGTCCTTTACGGAAGGGCCGGCGGTTGTAAAAACGGGTGATCAGTACCTGATTTATTACGATGCCTATCGTGACAAGAAGTTCGGTGCAGCCCGAACTGCCGACTTCATCCATTTTGAAGATGTTTCCGCTGAAATTTCCCTTCCTCCGGGACATAAACACGGCACTGTTTTTAAGGCCGGGAAGGAGATCATTGACAGATTAATCAAGAACAAACGATAGTGATATGAGGATGCTAAACAGGATAAACGGGATGCTCACGGCGGTTTTCTTCTCAGCAACGGTTGCTGTTGGACAGGAAATTCCGCATTTCACAGGGGAAGAACTGAACAACCCGGATTATCATCATGGTCAGCTAAGGGCGGCAGTGGGGGTTCACAATATCGGGGTGATGCGGGCCAACCGGGAGTTCCCGGAAACCGCCGACAGCCTGGGCTGGACCTATAACCATGCTCCGATGCTGGCGTACTGGAATAATACTTTCTTTCTGGAGTACCTGAGCGACCCGGTGGGTGAGCACATCGCCCCCGGAGCGACCTTGCTGGCCACATCGAAAAACGGCTATGAGTGGTCGAAGCCCCGGGTGGTCTTTCCCCCGTATCCGATCCCTGACGGGACCACGAAAGCGGGAGATACGGCAGTGGCCCGAGGCCTGCTTTCGGTGAATCACCAGCGGATGGGGTTTTATGTGAGTTCCGGCGACCGGTTGCTGGTGCTGGCCTATATTGCCGTTTCACTTCACGAAAAAGACAGTCCGAACGACGGGAACGGGATTGGGCGCGTGGTGCGCGAGCTCTGTAAAAACGGTTCATGGGGACCCATTCACTTCATTCGTTACAATAAAGGCTGGAATGAAAAGAACACCGGCTATCCGTTCTACAGGAAGAGCCGGGACAAGGGCTTCGTGAAAGCCTGCGATGAATTGCTTTCCGATCGTCTGTATACGCAGCAATGGAACGAGGAGGCCGACCGGGACGATCCGCTCATTTCGCTGAAAGGCGAGTTCAAGGCTTTTTGCTGGTATCATTTGCCCGACGGACGCGTTATCGGGCTTTGGAAACATGCGCTTGCTGCTGTTAGTCAGGATAAAGGCCGGACCTGGACCCGGCCGGTACGGGCCCCGGGCTTTGTGAACAGCAATGCCAAGATCTGGGGACAAAAGATGGCCGACGGGAGGTATGCCACGGTTTATAATCCTTCCGATTTCCGGTGGCCCCTGGCGCTGTCAGTGAGCGATGACGGACTGAATTATCATAAACTCCTGCTGGTTAACGGCGAAATTGCCGCGATGCGCTATGGCGGGAACTACAAATCGTACGGCCCGCAGTATGTCCGGGGCATTACGGAGGGGAACGGCACGCCGCC
>CAZOYZ010000839.1:0-1943 GCA_964584045.1 uncultured Prolixibacteraceae bacterium
TTGAGGTGGTCGGCGAATCGCTGGATCTGATCAGCCCGTCCTTCTGGGAATATGCCGGGATCAACCCCCGTATTCTCCGGACGTTTAACTTTCTGGGCGTATGCAACAGCATCACCGGCTGCACCGTCCTGTTTAACAAGCTGCTGAAACACTATATTTTCCCCTTTCCCGAAGAGATCGTCATGCACGACACCTGGATCGGCCTGTGCGCAGCCAAATACGGCACCGTTTCCTTTGTGGAGGAACCGACGGTGAAATACCGCCAGCATGCAGGTAATGCCCTCGGCGCCATCAAGAAGAGGAAATCGCTGCACCTCAGGATCGTCAATTTTAAAAGGAACATGGCATTTAACAGGCGGTATTACCGGATGGTCCGGCGCCTGGATTACGGAAGCCCTTTCAAATACCTTTTCTTCAAAGCCATTTATGCGATCGTACGTCCTTAGCCGCCGGCTTAAGATCAGGAATATCCCTCTTCCGGCGGCTTTCAGGCGCTGCCGGGCTGCCGGCATCAGGAACTTCCTGGCGGCATTCATGGTCTGGAGCTGCATCATCGATCTGGGAGGCGGCCTGGGGATCAAGTATCTGTCGTTTTTCCTGTCGCTTGCAGCGATCCCGCTGTTTATCGCCGGCCGGAAAAAGCTCCGGCTGAACATCTCCCTGGTCTTTCTTTTCGGATTGTGGCCGGTTGTTTCATTTCTCACCGGACTCCTGCGCGACGGCGATCCTTCGCTGGCCGTCAGCCAGCTAACCCCGCTTTACGCGGCGTTGCTGTTCGGCCTTTTTCTGACCCCTGCGGTCGCACGTACAGCAGTCACACACTTTTTCAACGGGTTATATCTCCTCAGCATCGTCATCGTGGTCCTGTTCCTGCTGTTCATCGTCCATCCGCCGCTGGCCCTGCAGGTCTCGGAGTTCCTCACCGGCAAAGACATGGGTTATTTCGGCATCAAAAGCATGGGCGGCGTCTCCCTGCCCGGCATCTACTTCAAACCGACGCTGTTCCTTCCGGCAGCCTTCATCTGGTTTTATTCCCGGAACGAACAGAAAAAGGCCGCCGTCACCCTGCCGGCTATCCTCCTGTCGCTTTCAAAAGCGGCCATTGCGTTGACGGCCCTGTTCATCGTATTTCAGATCGTCGTGTATCTTGCCCGGACGATCCGGACACACCGGTTGAAGCTTCGCCCGTTCCTCCTCATTCTTTTTGCGGTCCTTTCGGTGATCTTCATCCTGCAAACCGGTCCGGTCCGGGATATTGCGCGCTATTCCGTACAGGCATTTACCGGCGAAGCCGAAACCACACAGGTCAGGATCGGTCATTTTCAATCGATCATCCGCCATCTCAGCGTTCATCCGCACTATTTTTTCTTTGGACAGGGGCTGGGGACCGGTTTCTTCTCCACTGGCGCCGGGCGGATCGTGACCAACATCGAGCTCGACTACCTTGAAACGATCAGGAAGTTCGGGATCCTCTGGTTCTCCGGCTTTTTTCTGTTTCTGTCGGGCGTTTTTTACAAACTGGCCCGGCGCCGGGATCAGGTGCATGCCCGGGCGTTCCTGACCACGATCATCCTGGTGGGGACAAACCCGCTGCTCATCAATCCCCTTTTCATGATCTATTTGCTCATCCTTTACAAGTTACCCGCCGATGAAACTGGCCATCCTGATGTCGACCTTTAACGGCGAACGGTATATCGGCGAACAGATCGCAAGCATCCTCAATCAGGACTTTGCCGGCTTCGACCTGATCATCCGGGATGACGGGTCGACCTCTCCGGAGTTCATCGGTTATTTAAAGAAATTACCGGGAATTGACAAGAGGATCCGGGTCATCCCGGGTGAAAACATCGGCGTTAAACTCAGTTTTTTCAGGTTGCTGAACGACTTTGCCGGTGAATACGATTACCTGGCCCTGGCCGATCAGGACGATTACTGGTATCCCC
>CAZOYZ010000840.1:0-1940 GCA_964584045.1 uncultured Prolixibacteraceae bacterium
CCGTAAAGCAGTACCGGGTCTTTTTCCCTGTCCTCCTTCAGGTTTTCAGCAAAAAGCTGATCCAATTCGCCGGCGGTCTTCAGCACATGCTTAAAGTCGAAGGCTTTTATTTCGACCTGTTTCTGCTTCAGATTCTGCGACAGCAGGTGAATGACCTGGTCGAACCGGGCGCCGGTATATCCGTCCAATGCCACAACAGCACTGCCTTTTTCCAGCTTTTTCAGAATGGCACTCGCCAGATGGGCCGCAGCTTCTTTTGTGCCGGAAACGATCGAATTGATCACTTCCTCCGAAAGTTTAGGGCGGTTCACCGCTGTCGGATCATCGTAAGGGTGTGGGTTAAACATGAAACTCATTGCGATTTTCTCCTTTCATTTAAATTCTTATTCTCTGTCCTTATGCTATTTCATAATATTCAAATCCCATCATTTCGGCAAAAACCGAAAGCTCTTTCAGGTAGTTGCCGTCGACAAGGGCAAAATGCTGGGTGGTACCGATTTTCAGGATCCGTTCAAACAGCTCTTTCACCGGGATGAGCGGCCGGAAAATACTGTGAGAATAGGTGGCGAACAGGTGTTTCCCTTCCAGGGAATCGACCAGTGTGGCAACCAGTTTATATTTTCCGTTTGCCTCAACCAACTGGGCCATCGTTTTGCGTCCCGCAGGAATACGATACCAGGCGAAGGGTGCACCCGCGTATTTATAGTGGGTTTTGGCAAAGCGGACGTCCCTGGAAATGATGACATTCTTCTGAAAATCAGGATCCGTATGATCGTTCGGACCAGCGTGTCCGGCAGCAAACGTGCCTTTTTCGGCTTCAATATGAAAGGGCTCGATAAAGTTGACACGTTTGCCGCTGATCAGTTTCAGCACATAGGTGATGATCCCCGCGCCCATGTCAGCTTCGGGAACCAAAACCGATTTCAGCCGTTCGTAGGTGTCCGGGTAGAAACTCGGGCGGTGGCCGATCAGTTCGAACATGGCCACATCAATATCGTTGAAGACCATGACGTCAACGCCCAGTCGCTCAGTGAGCCGGGCCAGTCCCAGCGAACCGCGAACCGCAGCGCGGAATTTTTCGTCGTCCACGTCTTCCATCACCGGGTGTTTCGCTTCCAGTTCCGCTTTGTACGCATCCACTTCAGCATCGGAAACCTGGTTGATTTCCTCGTTCAGGGCGGTATAGGTGACAAAACGCAGTTCGGGCCCGATGCGGGTAAACAAGTTATAAGGATCAATGTAGGTAGACCACATCGCTTCGTTATAGTTGGCCAGCAAGCCCAGCGTGGAATTCCGGAGAATACTGCGGACCCAGGCTACTTTGGCGAACAAAAGAATCTCATCGTGGATTTCAGCCTTACTGCCCATCACCACTTTCAGGTCTTTGCGGTTGATGCGCGAAACAGAACCGGAGCCTTCCAGTGAACCGACCAGGGTTCCGGCACACAGGTAGTCAATAAAATCGTCCTCGTCGAGCGTATCTTCGAAAGAAACCTTGTCTTTGGCTATGTTTACAAAGAGAATCGGGATTTCGGGCATGTCGCGCAAAAACCGGATCCAGGCAAAGTCTTCAGACCAGGAAAGAAAATTGGCTACAATAAAGTCGACTTTCTCATTGAAAAAAAGCGTCATCGCCTTTTCCATATCTTCCCTGCTGTAGACGATTCCCGGTTGAACCAGTTCGAGAGAACCCTCAAGAGAAGCAACAATTTCGTCCACCTCTTTCAGTTTCCGTTCGTGATAGGTGCCACGGGATAACCCTTCGCCCAGGTTTTTAAACCGGGGGGATGCGATCAGCAGCAATCCGGCCCTGGCCCTTTCAAATTTTCTGTTATTCATACGTTTATATTTTCAATTTAACCAACTGCAATCTACGTATTATGCTTCATCGACTTGAGACGCTTACCAACGGTATGGAACTCGCCAATAAACATCACCTT
>CAZOYZ010000841.1:0-1936 GCA_964584045.1 uncultured Prolixibacteraceae bacterium
GTCAACCGCACTGACTGCAATGATTACGTCCAGTACCGTACTGTCCCCCTCTTCCTTGATTGAATACGCCTGTGACAAATACAAACGTCCTGCGTCGGCGAGATGAAGCGACAACGAATTCAGACCGGGTGTCCGGGATTCCCTGAGAATCTCGAAGAGCCGGATATTTTCATCGTTTGTCACCTGCGTATTAAAATAGGGCTCAACCTTGATCGCTGCGGCATGATTATCCCTGGTAACCTGATAGCGCATGCAAATGATATTCTTATCCGCCCAACTAGCTATTCGTTGCGAATCGACAATTGTTCTTCTCCATTGTGAATCACGGAAGACGAAACGCCTTGAGAATCTCGCTTCATGAATATGCATCAGCCGCTCGTTAGAAACAACCGATACACGTTCCATTTTGATTAGTTCTTCATCGCACCATAAGTTCACGGCGATCGGATTTGGCAGGTTCGGAAGCGTGGTCACTTTTACCTGACGATGGGATTCATGATACTTTTCCTTTACGTACTCCGGATGGGCTAAGATGTGATCAGCAGGATGAACGGGTACTAAGCGGCTGGGTGCTGAACAAAAAGAATCGATCACATAAAATCCGGGGGTTGCCCATCCGGGCATTTCTTCGTCCGTGCCTCGCAGTCCCAGGTATCCATTTGCCACACTATAAAAAGTCCCCATAAGACCTTCCAACTCAGGCACTGATGTTTCATGCCAAAATTTAACACTATGATCTCTACCGATAAACATAATTCAATATTTAAATTAATTTTATGAATCACTCTTTGCCGCAAGCTGAATCTGCGAATTCAAAAAATCAACGAATGTCGCTGGTCCTCCGCCAACATAAGTCACTTCGTCAGGAAGGCTTAACTTGCTTTCGGACACGTCGAAAAAATCGGCCCCTTTCGCCTCTTCAATCAGCATTTGGGCATCACTTCCCCGGATGCCCGGAGCCAGGTAAGCAAACTCATCGCCCCAGAATGCACATTCTTCTGCTTTGATCCCCCCTTCATACACAATCGTTTTCAGAAAATATGAAACATTATCTGCTTTTGTTGTGGGACCGATTTCAAGAAACTTTGCGTCGGTCGTTACCTCCAGACAGAGGCCGTGCGAATTTGCAATTTCCTTTGCCTTGGTTAGCAAGCTCAAAAGTCCTCCCTGAAAATCGTGCTTTTCGAGTAGCCCATTCACCATGTCGATTTCATTGGCCGAAAGATTGAACCGGTCTTTCCGGTCATCATCAACCAGAAGATTGATCTTACAATAATTCGGCCTGCTGAAAACAATATCCGTTTGCAGGTCATAATTTTTAAGCAGGTAAGTATGAATAAGAAAGGCAACTTCATCGATTTTGATACGCGCATCAACGTCGATTTGCACTTCGTCGAGGACGATCAGTTCGCCGGACGGACTAAATCCGTAATTACAGGCTCCCCTACCCAATCCCAGGTAAAGGTTTTTCAACAAGTCTGCCCGTATATTATTGTGCAGTTTTCCGCCGGCAATATTCTCATACGTCGTTCCGCTGATGATAATCAGAATTGTACCTGTTTTCAGCAAACTGGTCAGCAAGGGTATCAGGGTATCAGCGGGAGCCTTTCTGTTGACCACCGCCGTACCATCCCAGTCAAATAGGATTGCTTTGTATTTCTTCATGACATACGATTAATTACAGCTTACGCGTTCAACCTTATTTTCTTTCCCTGCAACAAAAAAGATCAATGCAAAGACCACAACGACGGAAAGCAATACTGCATTAATAAAAAACATCCTGTGAACCGAATAAACATCAATCAGAAATCCGGCAAAAGCATTTCCGATCAGCGCGCCTAAACCATTATAGGAAGCCCAGATAAGCGATTGTCCGGTTGCGCGCCACGCGGAAGGGATCAGGCTGTTTGCGGTTTCAACCATCGTCACAAAAAAC
>CAZOYZ010000842.1:0-1933 GCA_964584045.1 uncultured Prolixibacteraceae bacterium
ATTGCCGGTTGGTATGTTGTATTTGCCTGCCTGCCGTTTCCATGAGAACTCCACCCGGCAAATGAGAGATCAACGAGTTTAGCCGCTGAGTCTGGCGCTTGATTTTCGCTTCCGTCTGCTTTTGAGCAGTCACATCGATCAAAACCGAGATAAAATACTCTTTTCCCTGGCTTTCAATAATTGTTCCGGAGTAGAGTCCATCTATTAAGCGACCGGTTTTTGTTCTTAATTTCAGCTCAATATCCCTCACCGTTCCAATTTTCCTGACATCTCTCAAAACTTCATTAAAAAGATCTTCATCGGGGATTATTTGCAGTTCCTTCGAAGTCTTGCCGATCACTTCTTCCTTTGTGAAACCGGTGGCTTCCAGGAATGCATGGTTGACTTCGTAAAATCTCCGGTCAGGAATCGTACTCACGGTCACGAGAGCGGGATTATTCTCGAAGAATTTATTGAATTTTTGAAGAGCTTCCTGCTCTTTTGACAAATCTTTTGAAGTGATGAACAGGCAGTTACGACCATTCCACTTGCCATGGCATACGCGGGTCTCTGCCGGGACCAACGTATTACTGCGCGAAACAAAAGGAAGAACACATGTATCTGTTTTCCCCTCCAGCATTTCCCTGAAAGTGATCTTAGCTTCTTCCCTGCCGCCTTCCGGGCGCAGTTCGAGGAAATCCTTATTGTTCAACTCGTCAACCGAATACTCTAATTTTGAGACGACTGCATTGTTGGCATAAAAAATTTTGCCGGCGTCATCGGCGATAAAGAGCATCTCATCGATGGTTTCAAAAAATGTACGGAAGTTTTGTTCATTTTCTTCCATTTCCGCTGTCAGTCGTTTAGCGATCATCAGGGCGGTTGATCTTGTGGAATAAAGAGACAGCAACAAACCCCAAAGTAAAAAACTGATGATGGTCCCGGAAATCAGAAAAAACCATACTTTACTTTCAAACCAGGAAGAGTGGTACGCTGATTGCAGGAAGAGTAAAGTCCATTTTTCCCCATGGAACTCGATAGGAACTAAAAGTGTTCTGGAATACTTATTCCTGTCGGCATTGTTTTGATCATCCTGACTGTCAAATAACAATGCTCCTTCGGCGATCGTATCATTATCATAAATTTTCAGTTGAGTTCTTGCTCCCTGTTCGCTGTCCCATCTACCAATAACGCCATTCATTAAATCGTTCATCCGGTAAGGAGAGTATACCCATCCAAAAAGGGCGGCCCTGCGCTCCTGAACCGTTTTGACCGCCATTCCTTTCCTGTATACAGGCAGATACATCAGGGTTCCCGCCTGAATATCCGTATCAGTTTCCTGCACCAGGGTGACTTTCCCGGAAAGTACGGTGATATTTGAATCTCTCGAGAGTTCCATTGCTTTTCTCCTGACCGGTTCCGAAAACATATCGTAGCCTAATGCCTGGGCGTTACGTGTGTCGAAAGGCTCGAGGAGAACGATGGACGAATAAAATTCCCGGTCACCTGAAGGCCATACCGTATAGCCGGGAAATCCCTGTGCCCGGAGTTGCCTGATATGCTTTTGAAGCTGGTCTTTAGGTATTGCTTTGGTAAATCCGAACCCCTGAACACCGGGAAGGTAAGTATCCATGGATGTGCTTTCGTAGAATACCTTCCATTCATTCATTGAGACGGTATCCGAAGCGGCGAAAAAGGCGGCGCCAAAATACAAAGCCTGGGCGTTAGCCATTAATCTTGTCTGAATCCGGTTTTTAACGTCAAGAGCAATGTAGGATAATTCATTGTCGGCGGTTTTATCCAAATCTCTCTTTATAAAATAGGAAAGTAAAAGAGTAAGACCTAAACTAAGAAAGAGGACCAAACACGCGTTCCCCATTCCTTCTTTTTTAAACAGATCCGGGAATCTCATTGGCGTACGTTTTGGGTGAATAACCGGTAAATCAGCAAAATT
>CAZOYZ010000843.1:0-1933 GCA_964584045.1 uncultured Prolixibacteraceae bacterium
ATTGCCGGTTGGTATGTTGTATTTGCCTGCCTGCCGTTTCCATGAGAACTCCACCAGGCAAATGAGAGATCAGCGAGTTTAGCCGCTGAGTCTGGCGCTTGATCTTCGCTTCCGTCTGCTTTTGAACAGTCACATCGATCAACACTGAGATAAAATACTCTTTTCCCTGGCTTTCAATGATTGTTCCGGAACAGAGTCCGTCTATTAAGCGACCGGCTTTTGTTCTTAATTTCAGCTCAATATCCTTCACCGTTCCAATTTTTCTGACATCTCTCAAAACTTCATTAAAATAATCTTCATCGGGGATTATTCGCAGTTCCTTAAAAGTCTTGCCGATCACTTCTTTCTTTGTGAAACCGGTGGCTTCCAGGAATGCATGGTTAACTTCGTAAAATCTCCGGTCAGGAATCGTACTCACGGTCACGAGAGCGGGATTATTTTCGAAGAATTTGTTGAATTTTTGAAGAGCTTCCTGCTCTTTTGACAAATCTTTTGAAGTGACGAACAGGCAGTTACGGCCATTCCACTTGCCATAGCATACGCGGGTCTCTGCCGGAACCAACATATTACCGCGCGAAACAAAAGGAAGAACACATATATCTGTTTTCCCCTCCAGCATTTCCCTGAAGGTGATCTTAGCTTCTTCCCTGCGGCCCTCCGGACGCAGTTCCAGGAAGTCCTTATTGCTCAATTCATCAACCGAATACCCTAATTTTGAGACGACTGCATTATTGGCGTATAAAATTTTACCGCCTTCATCGGCGATAAAGAGCATCTCATCGATGGTTTCAAAAAATGTACGGAAGTTTTGTTCATTTTCTTCCATTTCCGCTGTCAGTCGTTTAGCGATCATCAGGGCGGTTGATCTTGTGGAATAAAGAGACAGCAACAAACCCCAAAGCAGAAAGCTTATTGTTGTTCCGGAAATCAGGATAAGCCATACTTTTCCTTCTAACCAGGGAGAGTGGCTTTCCGGGTGCAGTAAGAGCAAAGTCCATTTTTTTCCATGAAATTCAACGGGAAGCATAACGGTTCTGCAGTACCCTTTCCTGTTGGTATTGGATTGATCCTCCTCACTGTCAAACAACAGCGTTTCGTTTTTATTACTACCATCATCATAAATCTTCAGCTGGATTTTTCCTTTTTGTTTGTTGTCCCATCCTCCTATAACACCGGTCATTAAATCGGTCATCCGGTAAGGGCTGTATATCCATCCGATAAGAGCCGCCCTTCGCTCCGGAATTGTTCTGACCGGCATTCCTTTCCTGTACACAGGCAGATACATTAAAGCTCCGGCCTGGACGTCCTCGTCAATCTCCTGCACTAATGTTACTTTCCCGGAAAGCACAGCGGTATTTGAATCTCTGGACAGTTCCATTGCTTTTCTCCTGACTGGTTCCGAAAACATATCGTAACCCCATGACTGGGCATTACGTTTGTCGAAAGGCTCGATGAAAACAATGGAGGTATAAAAATCCCTGTCACCAGAAGGCCAAACCGTATAACCGGGAAATCCCTGTGCTCTGAATTGCTTAATGTGCTGTTGAAGCTGGTCTTTAGGTATTGCCTTGGTAAATCCATACCCTTGAATACCGGGGAGATAGGTATTCATCGATGTTCTTTCATAGAATACCTTCCATTCAGCCAGTGAAATCGAGTCAGAAGCAGCGAAGAAAGCAGCACCAAAATACAAAACCTGGGCGTTAGCCATCAATCTTGTTTGTATCCGGTTCTTTATGTCAGAAGCAACAAACTGCAATTCCTTATCGGCAGTTCGATCCAAATCCTTTTTTACGATATAGGAAAGTAAAAGCGTCGAGCTTAATCCAAGGACGAGGACCAAAGACGCATTCCCCATTCCTTCTTTTTTAAACAGACCCGGGAATCTCATTGGCGTACGTTTTGGGTGAATAACCGGTAAATCAGCAAAATT
>CAZOYZ010000844.1:0-1928 GCA_964584045.1 uncultured Prolixibacteraceae bacterium
ACAAGGCTGACAGTCCCTTGCAGCCGTCGGGTCTGTTCGGCCCGGTGACGGTGAGGATGTCAGATTATTAGATTATCAGATTATTAGACCAACGCCGGCTAATCTGGTTAAAATAAACAGCATGAGAAAGCTTTTAATAGACGGTCTTGTTCTGCTGGCTGGTCTGTTGGCCGCCGTCTTTGCGGAGGCGAAGACGGTCCGGTACCTGAAGGTGTATGAGATCCGCTGCAACGACCGTGTTAATCCGGACGTTGTTGACCAGCCGAGCCTGAGCTGGAAGATCAGCTCTGAAAGGCAAGGGACTGTTCAGCAAGCCTGGGAAGTTGAGATTGCCCGGAGTGAGGACCTGCTTTGTCAGGGGAAGGCCGATGTATGGCGTTCCGGGCTGCGTCAGGGAACGCAGCAATGGAATGTGGTGCCTGAGGGCATTTCATGGGACGAAGCCAGTGTATTTTTCTGGCGTGTGCGCATCCGTGATGAACGCGGAAACAACAGTCCCTGGAGCCAGACAGGACGTTTTGTAACAGGGCTCAAAAACGAGCAGTCATGGAAAGCAAAATGGATTACCACCGGCGGTTCAGCCGATGATCCGTTACCCTATTTCAGAAAGGTGATCAACGGCGGCCGCAAGGGGGCGGCACCTGTACGGGCACTGGTTTTTCTTTGCGGGCTGGGTTGCAGCGAGCTCTACCTGAACGGCCAGCAGGTCGATCCGGAGCGGTACCTCGATCCGGCACAGACCAATTATGAACATGATGCGTTTTACACCGCCTTCGATATAACACACCTGCTCCGGGAGGGGGAGAATTGCCTGGGCGTGATGACCGGCAACGGATGGTTTGCCCAGAACACGGGCTGGCAGGGAGCGCCCTTCTCGTACGGAGCGCCCATGTTGAGGCTTCAGCTTGTAATCGACTACAGCGACGGGACCCGGCTTGTCAGCGGAAGCGACGAAAGCTGGACATGGCAGACTGGGCCTGTCGTTAAAAGCAACATTTATCTGGGCGAATGCTACGACGCGCGAAAGGAGATTGCCGGGTGGAGTGAGCCCGGCAGTTCGTGCTCCGGCTGGAATGCAGCAGTTGAAGCGGGAAGCGGCATTCCGCCGCTCTTAAAGCCTCAGCCCATCGAACCTATCCGAAAGAAGCAGGTTTTGAAGGCCCGGAAAATGTGGCAGAGCGCGAACGGGGACTGGATTTTTGACTTTGGGCAGAACACGGCCGGAATTCCGATGCTTTGTGCCCGGCAGCCCAAAGGGACCCGCCTGCTGATCCGGATAGCGGAAGAAGTGAATGAAAAGGGAGAGCCCGACTTCCGGTCGTTGGGTTGGATCCATCATGGAAAGATCTTCACCGACGAATATGTTTGTAAGGGAGGAGATACGGAGCGATGGACACCACGATTCACCTATCACGGATTCCGCTATGCCGCACTTTCCGGCTATCAGGGAAAACCTGATTCAACTGTACTGAGTCTGGTTCGTGTGCATACCGATCTGGAGATGAGAGGAACTTTTAGCTGTTCCGATCCACAGGTTAACCGCTTGCATGAACTGGCTTTGAACACCGTATTGAGCAATCTGCACGGGATCCCTACCGATTGTCCCAACCGTGAGAAATGCGGCTGGCTTGGTGACACGCATGCTTACGTGAAAATGGCGAACATGAACCTGGATATGAACAATTTCTGGGTGAAATACCTGAACGACATCCGGTCGGGAGCCGATACATACGAGCAAAAGACGTCCTTTCACGAGCGTTATAATAACACGTTTTATTATACAGAAAAGGCAAGGGGTATTCCCTATATGATCGCGCCGGGAAAACGCCTGTGCGGAGTGGCTTCGCCCGACTGGGGAACAGCTCTGGTCCAATTGCCCTGGTGGTTGTATGTCTATTACGGGAACAAGGATGTACTGGCAGACTTTT
>CAZOYZ010000845.1:0-1920 GCA_964584045.1 uncultured Prolixibacteraceae bacterium
AAACTGAACATCGGTCTGAAGTATGAATTTAAGACGAAGCTTGAAATGACCAACCATACCGAGAAAGATGACGTCGGTGTTTATCCTGACGGCGACAAATTCAGGAATGATTTACCTGCTATTTTCACTGCCGGAATCGATTACAAACTGCTCGACAACTTCAAAATATCGGGTTCTTTTAACCATTACTTCGATCAGGGTGCCGACTGGGACGGAAAAGAAGATCAGGTTGATAAAAATTTATATGAAGTGGCCCTGGGCATGGAATATCAACTGACGGAAAAAACGGCAGTCAGCGCCGGTTTGATGCACTCCGAAACCGGTGTAGGACGCGGCTATCAGACCGATCTTAGTTACAGCCTGAGTTCCAACACGGTTGGCTTTGGCCTGCAATTCCACATCAATAAGCGCTTCGATCTTGATCTCGGCGGACTGTTCACCGTTTATAAGCCTTCTGATAAAGAAATTCCGGTAAATGAAGGGAAACTGGGTAAATACAAGGAAATATATAGCAAAACGAACCTGGATTTTGCAATTGGACTAACCTATCATATTTTTAAGTAAACAGAAGAAATACACGGAAATTTCCTGTTTCTGCAATGACTCCGTGCGGCTGCAGGTTCTGCGGGATAAGCAGTCCGGCTGTGTCATCTGCTGTACGTTCCCTGTTGGGGAGCGAGGACGGGTATGGAATTATTTTTCATACCCGCAGGGCCGTTCGTTCAATTCGAAGCGTTCCTTTTCCGTGTATTTGAATATCTTAACTTTCCCGCGTTGGGCCTTTTATTATCAGCTTCTCTTGTGCGCGGCTCCCGTTGTCGCAACGAAGCCGGCTCTCCTCAAACTTTCCTTTTGTTTGCGCTGTTTTAATCAGATGGATTTTCTGAAATTTTAGTTGCGTCGATCATTTCAAAACTTTATTTTTTGTACGCAACCCTTTGGCAGGAAAATCCATCAAGGTTAATGATCATCGGGAATAACCAGATTGATTATTAACTTTGACCAACCCAATTGACGAATTTTGGAAGAACTGAGTCAGCTTATACGAGATTGTGCAGATGGCAGGTCGGCAGCGCAGAGCCGTCTGTACCAGTTGTTTGCACCTAAGATGTACGGGGTATGCCTTCGTTATTCAAAGGATGCAACGGAAGCTGAGGATAATTTACAGGACGGATTTATAAAGGTCTTTGAAAAAATCGGCACTTTCAGGCACGAAGGTTCTTTCGAAGGGTGGATGCGCCGGATCATGGTAAATGTAGCACTGGAGAAGTACCGGAAGCAGAGTCTGCTGCAGACGGTCGACGATATTTCTGCTTTTGAAATGCCTGATCTGAACGACGAGATTATCTCGACGATCTCAGCAAACGATTTGCTGAAATTGATCCGGGAATTGCCTCCCCGCTACCGGATGGTTTTTAATCTTTATGTGTTCGAGGGAATGAACCACAAGGAGATTGCTGAAGAAATGAAAATTTCGGACGGGACATCCAAGTCGAACCTGGCCCGGGCGAGAACGATTTTAAAAAGACAAATACAGAAATATTTTGAACAGACAGAGAATAACTATTCCGCATGATAAAAAATGATAACATATTGGATGAACTGTTCCGCTCGAAGTTAAATGACTTCGAGGAGGTTCCGCCTTCATATGTTTGGATGAAGATACAGGAAAAGCAAAAGGCGGGAAAAAGGGAACGCTTGTTGTATGTTTTACGGGCAGCGGGTATAGCCGCAGCAGTCCTCCTGGCTTTTCTGGCGGGATGGCAGTTGCGGGAACAGGGGCAACGGCCAGGGGAAACACCGGTGGTCGCAGGAAGCGAGCATCATGACGATCAGGCTCCGTCCCGGATGCAACAGGAGGAGACCGGCTCAGCACGTGAGATCACGGGAGGATTCGTTTCAGGAAGGGAAACCGCATTG
>CAZOYZ010000846.1:0-1919 GCA_964584045.1 uncultured Prolixibacteraceae bacterium
AACTTCTTTTCCATAAAAAAGATGCCCGCAAAGCTGATGATCAATGCGATCTGCATAACATTCAGGTAATTGGTGAGCCATCGTAAAGCAAGATCCCCTGCAATATCGGAAACCGTGAGCCCATAAAACAGGAGCATAGACGAGAATAAAAGAAAGTAGTATGAAAGAAAAAATCCCAGTACCCCTGAAAGAACCAGTACCGTCCTTTTCATTTGGATCAACGAACTATTTTCTTCACGGTATGCCCCGCTTATATCGAAACTAAGACTCAATTGTCGGGACGACACCCAAAAGGCTTCTTCCTCGTCAAGTCCGACTTCTTCCCAATGATCCATTAAATCCAGCAAATGGCTTTTCAATTCTTCCGAGTCGGACGCTGTGACATCAGGAGATCTTTTTAACTGTTCGTACCAGTTGTCAATTTGCGGTTCCAGGCTAAAGCCGATATTCTCTTCCATTTTGGATGATCATTCTTTTGTAAGGCCAAGCAAACAAAATGTCATTCAAAGATAAAGAGAAACATCATCACAGATGAGATTTGAAGGAAATAAAATCAGGCTGAGTCAAGTAAGAAAGTATTAATACTCGCATAATTCTTGGACTTTAGCTAAGGGATCCGGTGCTTTTTCCCCTGAACATATTCCTCCACATCAGAAAAACGGAAAAACGCATCATCATAAGCTTTTTATAACTTTCGGAAGGTGGTATTTAATTACTTCAGGTTCACCGGATCCCGGATTGGTACTGAGTCCGTAAGCGATCATTTTTTCTCTATCAAGAGTCATGATTTTCAAGGAACGATCCAGTTTATAGTTGATCAGAGGTTTGCCTTGCCAATTGTAGACAAGCAAATTATCACCGGCATAATATTCGGATCCGAATTCTTCCATTGATTTTCCGGCATAGATAACATAGATGTGGTTGTTCGTTGAAGTTGCCGAGTGAAAAGTATGCAGGCTGTTTTCCCGGTGTAAAGCCCGGCCCCTTGTCACAATGATAGCAGGCCCAAAATAGCTTTTGATACAGATCCTTTTTGTACTCAAATTTGTTATGTCGGCAATTTCAAAATAACCAGCACTTCCTTCAAAAGAGGCAAATTGTTTCTGGTCGGGCTTAACTGTTATTCCGGGCTGATAAACCATAGCCAGGTTCTCATCATTTAATTTGTTTGTTATTTGAAATTCCGGATATAATCCGCTAATCTGACTTTTTCCGGATCTTAAATCAGTTAAACAGTATCTGCCTTTCTCGAAAATACCCGTACAAAGCAATATTGAATCATTAACCGGGTATATTTCAAACCCGCCGGCTTCTACTTTTAAAGTATTCAGGAATTGCAGGAGAGACTTCCCTTTAACGGCAAAGATATCCAGTTCCTTCTTTCCTCTGTCGTGTTGGGCAAATTTATTTTTACCAAGAACATGGATTCTCCCGGGAGAAATCAATTCGTTCGGCCCTTTCCCTTTGTTAATACATTTTTCGAGCAATTTTCCGGTATTGATGTTGAATACCTTGTAGATCTTATCGCTGAACATCTCATTCAGAATAAGAAGAGAATCCATGATTTCCATATCGACCACTTCTCCCAAATCGATACTGTTGATTGGAACCACGATACCGTTCAACTTCTGAACATTTGCAAATTCGGAGATCACAGGATCTTCTTTCACCCCATGGCAAAAGAGTACTACTAACTGAAGTATTAAGATCAGTATTTTCATTTTTTATACCATGTGCTTTGTTTCAAAATAATTGACCGGATAGACATATTGGTCAAAGATCGGTTTCCTCTTTCCTCACCCAAAAAACACGTCCGTCTCAGGTGTTGGGCGACCAAAGCTTTTCGAATACAGAATAAACCAAATTCCATTCATGCCTGTTTTGCTCCAGTTGCTTTTTACCTTCGTCCAACAGGGTAT
>CAZOYZ010000847.1:0-1914 GCA_964584045.1 uncultured Prolixibacteraceae bacterium
TTCGTGGGACAGGATATTTCCTGCAAGGTGCTTCAGGACAACCTCATCGTAATCATGCCGGGCAACACTGGTCAGTTGGGTACTGCTCAGCAGTCCCGGCCGGTTTCAGGTAAAGTGACCGACTCGTCCGGCGCGCCGCTTCCGGGTGTTTCAGTGGTGATTGAGGGTACCACTTCCGGTACTGTGACAGGAGTTGACGGCGGCTTCAGCCTGTCGGACGTTTCTGACAAGGCCGTGTTGGTCTTTTCATTTGTCGGCATGAAAACTGAAGAGGTGCCGGTATATGGCAGGCAAACTGTAAATATTGTACTTGAAGAGGAGAATAAGGACTTGGATGAAGTGATCGTAATCGGTTACGGAACGGCGAGAAGGCAGGACTATTCGGGTTCTGTCAGTTCTGTGAAGCTTGAAAATTCGATGATTTCTTTGAGCCCTAACTTAAATCCGCTTGAGACGCTGAAAGGCAATGTGGCAGGTTTAAACGTCGGGGCTGTCAACAGTGCAGGGGGAGAACCGTCGATGATCATTCGGGGACAGAATTCCATTAACGGATCCAATACGCCTTTGATTGTGTTGGATGGCGTCATCTACATGGGCAGCCTGAGTAGTATTAATCCGAACGATATTGCAACCGTCGATGTATTGAAGGACGCGACTTCCTCGGCGGCGTATGGTTCAAGATCTGCAAACGGCATTATCGCCATCACCACCAAACAAGGTCGCACTGGAAAGCCAACGATTAGTTTCAATACATCGTTAGGCGTTCAGGAATGGCAAAACAAGCCGGAAATGCTCCGGGGCGAAGCATGGATAAAAATGGTGAATGACCGAAACAAGTATGCCCCGGGGTCAATCAACTGGATGAGGCCCGGTGAGCTTGCCAATTATGAAGCAGGTAAAGAAACCGTTTGGCTGGATGAAGTGAGTCGCCAGGGAATTATGCAGAACTATCAGGCAGCCGTATCCGGGGCAAATGAGAACGTCAACTATTATATGTCTGTTTCCTACGATGATAATAAAAGCATTGTGGTAGGCGACCGGTTTAACCGGATCTCCCTGTTGGGAAAAATGAACACCACGATCACAAAATGGCTGGAAGTGGGAATCGACGGTGCATTTGCCAAGCGAGACTATTTCGGAGGGGCCGCGAGTCTCAGTGCCGCCCAAATGATGTCACCTTACGGGGTTATGTACCGGGATGATCAGGGCAACCTGGAGAAATATCCATACACCGAGTCTGCAATCAACCCTTTGTGGGGCGTTGACGACGGAACCCGTGACCGCGAAGAAGTTCATCACGAATACAGGCTGAATTTACGAACACTGATAAAAGTTCCGTGGGTAAATGGGTTGACTTACAGGGTTAATTACCTGTTGACGCAAAATCAGGCCTATTATGGCAATTTCTTTTACGAGAGCTATCATGTGGGTGAGGGCGATTCTCCCTCGAGGTATGAACCGTCAACAATCCAGGGTTTCTTATCAAGGGCAAATGGCAGTATCGATAACCATGATACCTACAGTTATGTGCTGGACAATATAATCAACTATAAGCGAACTTTCGGACCCCATTTTGTTGATGCCACTTTGGTGGCCACCAGAGATTTCCTGCGCAATCAGGTACTGACATCTACCGGCAGCGATTTCGCTGCAAACGGCAATACCGCGTTAGGTATTCAGGGCTTACACAAAGCCACTGTTCAGCAGATTAATATCCAGGGGCATGAGCGTGCCAATGTGGGTTATCTTGGCCGGTTAAGTTATTCATTTGCCGACAGGTATTTTTTTACCGGCTCATACAGACGTGACGGCGCTTCTGTTTTTGGCGCGGACAACAAGTGGGCCAATTTCTGGGCCGGAGGGGTGGCCTGGAAGGTAACGAATGAATCCTTCATGAAATCCTTTACAGCCCTG
>CAZOYZ010000848.1:0-1913 GCA_964584045.1 uncultured Prolixibacteraceae bacterium
ATCAGTCCGCCGATGCCTGCTTTGACACTGCTGGTAAAGCCAACATCTTTTACCGTGTTCTGTCCGAGTGTGATTTCAGCGCCGATAGTCGCCTCGGCAGTCAGGGTTCCTCGTCCGTATTCGGCTTTGGCTCCTACGCCTGCCCATAACGTGGTTTCGTGCTTCACAAAATCACGCTTAACCGATGCCATGACGCCTTCACCTCCTGATACTTTGACAAACGTACAGGTCAGTTCGAATGAAAATGCGCCGATGCCCGCCCGGATGCCATCTCCCAGGGGGCATGGCTCCGGTTTCTTTTTAGCAGCACCGGCTTCGTCTATCTCGGCATCGGGCGGAGCAGGAGGTTCCGGTTCAATACATTTCAGCTCATAATATTTTGCGGCGTTTTCGGCCAGTCCCAGCGCTTGGGAAGCGAGTGCCATCTGAGCGGTGAGCACTTTTGCTTCCCGGTGCAGGTTATACAATTCGTTTAGGGCCGGAGCATAGATCTTTTTGAGCACCGGACCGGTGAATGCGTAGTAGTCGGGAACCGTCTCTTTGAATTGCGCCTGTATAGTCGACAGCGACTTGTAACCACCCGACAGCGAAATATCCATCTGTTGCTTTCCCAGCTTGCATAGTTTATAATTGACCTGCTGTTTTTCAGTAAGAAGGGGTTCCATTTTCTTCGAAACCATTCTCTCACAGCTTTCGTTGCCGTTGCAGGCAATCAACTGCTCATAGAGCGGCTCTAACCGCTCGTCCAGATCGTTGATCCTTTCCAGATACGAAAGCATGACCGTGCTGTTTTGCTCCATAATTTTCACAGCATTTTCCGTGAATGCTGACGCCTGCCGCAAGGCGCGGCCATAGTTGCTGTTTTCTCCCCACAGCAGCAGGTCGATATCTTCGAGCATCATCATCTCTTTGGAGAAATCGCGGCGGTAAACCAGCGCGTTTTCGGGATCCAGAGCGGCCTTTTCCTGTTGTTTGCGGATAAGTCCGGACAAGGCTTCCATTTCACGTGTGATCCGGCCCAGCCTGGAGTTCAGCCTTGAAACATAATTTCGGAGTACTGGTTCCTGAGGGGCCATTTTCTGTGGTTGCTCGTAAACAGGAAGATCGGGAACATGCGAATCGTCTGAGTTCTCTTTCTCATCCGAAAGCGGTTCCCCGGTTGACTCGCTCCCTGAGTCCGCCTTCTCCTGTGCTTGCCGGTATGCTTTTACCCCTGCCATCGAATATTTGTCTTTTAAGGCTTTCCGGAGGTATTCTTTAGCCTTTATGCTGTTTCCTTCCTGCCGGGCGATCAGTCCCAATCCCATGTACGGCGAGGGCATTTCGGGCGCAGCTTTCAGTGCCGCGTTAAATGCTGTTTTTGCCTGGGTATAGTCTCCCGCCTCAAAATAAACCCAGCCCATATTGGACAAGACCAACCCGATTCCCGGCCGGATGGAGTCGGCATATTTCAATACCTGTATGGCTTTCCCGTAATCGCCTTCATTTTTCAGCGCCACAGCCAGGTTGTTGGCGGTAAGGACATCGTCCGGATCTTTAACTGCGCTCCAGGCACAGGTATACACACCGGCCGCCCCTGCGCCCTCCATCATAAACAGGGCGCCATAATCGGCACCTTCGGTTGGTTTGTTTGTTTTAGCAAGCAATTGGTTCAGGCCTGGCAGATCACCCGATTTTGTGCCGAAACTTTGCATCAGCGAACCGGCCAGCGTGATATAGCTTTCGCGGGTCAAGGCCGGAAGTGCCGGTGCCGGCTTTCCGGCCGGGCCGGTTTTTTGAACCGGAGATGCGGCCGCCTTTTTCGTCGGCCGATTTGTGGTTTCATCCCCGTACTTCTTCTCCATCTCCTGTCCCCAGCTTTCAAGCGCTTTTTCTTCGGTTTCGGTAAGCTCTGTCCCCGATTGCATTTTTTT
>CAZOYZ010000849.1:0-1911 GCA_964584045.1 uncultured Prolixibacteraceae bacterium
TTTTCAGCAAGCCTCACCTGCGGTTGAACCGGCTGATCTTTATCCTGCTGCTGGTCTTTTTTGTCCTGGTGATCTTTTATTTCTTTATTGCCGACGTCCATATCCACGCACTGCCTGCCCTCAGAGATCATGTGTTCCCTGGCATTCTTTTTTTTACGGTAATGGGCATGAGCCGGGATATAACGGTTCTTAGGAAGATCATCATGGTACTGGTGGTTTCCGTACTTATATCGGCTGTCCTGGGATTTTGCCAGTATTTCTTCTTTCATGTTCCTGTGGCGAAGATCATGGGAACTGCTGCATACATCGACCCGTCCGGCTATGTCCACTATAAAATCTCCTCTTACCGCATCATGGGGATCGAACGTATGGCGGGAATAACCGGGAGTCCCAATATTTTTGGTTTGTTCAATGCCTTTGCCATCATCCTGCTGTTTGGAGTGATCCTGTTTAAGGAGTCATTCCCGTTCAGCATCAGGCAACTTCAGTTTATCCGGGTGGCATTATTGTTGTCTGTGATCTGCATTATTTTTTCATTTTCAAGAGCCGGATGGGCTATTGCCCTTTTTGGAACAGGTACCCTGTTGTTATACAAGGACTTTCATCTTCGGCTGAAGTATCTGCTGGCGTCGGTACTGTTGCTGCTGGTCTTAATTTTGATGGTCTCAGTCTTTTATTCCGGTGCGGCCGATATATTCGGCGATTCCCTGACAGGGAGAGAAGCCAGCGCCGCCGCGCGGGGACATAGTGTGATGAAGGGAATTACCATGCTGTTGGATGAACCCTGGGGACACGGGCTGGGTACAGCCGATAACCGTCAGGATTCTGTGGAATTTTTTGTGGAATCGGCATGGATGAATATTGGTTATGAGATCGGCCTGGCAGGCGTATTTTATTTAATTTTAATTCACCTGGCCATCCTGTATTATCTTTTAAAACACGCGCAACACGATGTATTTTCACGCATCGCAGTGGCTGTCTCAGGATCAACGCTGGTCGCTTGCCTGGTGTCGGTCAATCCGTATGGCATGCCCTATATCTATTTATGGTGGTTCATTTTAGGACTTGGGATGAAAAGGGTGTGGCCGGAAGGTAAAGGCTGATATCATCCATGAAACAAGAACAATGGCAAAAGAAACAGTGCCCCAAAGACCGCTTGTTTCCGTGATAACGGCTGTTTTAAACGGGGAAAAGACCATCGAAAAAACCATCCAAAGTGTGTTAGGGCAAAGCTATGACCTCATCGAATATATTATTATCGACGGCGGTTCAACCGACCGGACGCAAGACATCATCCGGAAATATGAAAAGGGTTATTCAGGCAGGATCCGTTGGATCAGTGAACCGGACAACGGTATTTCAGATGCATGGAACAAAGGGATCCGGATGGCCTCGGGAGAACTGGTTGGCCTGATCAATGCCGACGATTGGTATGAAGTCGATGCCGTGGAGAAGATAATCAGGCGCAGAACAGAAAATCAAGCGATAATTTGCGGGAACGTCCGGCTATGGAACAGTCATGCGAAATTTACACTGAAAAGAAGTTCGCTGCCGGGGATCGAATCTAAAATGACGATCTGGCATCCGGGTATGTTCTGTCCACGACAGATTTACGCGAAGATCGGATTATACGATACCGGGCTGAAGGTATTCATGGATTATGATTTCGTTGTACGCTGTTACCTGAATGCCGTTCAATTCAGAATGGTCAACGAATGTGTTGCCGACATGAGGTTTGGGGGGATCAGCAACCGGTTGATATCATTGTCCATGAGGGAAGCCCTCAAGATCAAAAATACCTATTTTGGCACCAGGATCAGGCATTTTTATGAGTATGTCTTTTTTCAAATTTACTTCCACGCCATCATCTTCATAAAAAAACTGATGTATGGAGAACGACCCGAACGTTGA
>CAZOYZ010000850.1:0-1421 GCA_964584045.1 uncultured Prolixibacteraceae bacterium
AAGGAAATCGGCGATGAATTCGAGATCAGGGGCATTTTTCAGCTCCGGCCCTGGCATCTGGAAAAAGCGATCGATGTGTTTGGCGAAGCCACCCGGGCAAGCGGAAAGCCTGTTTGTCTGCAGGGCGACTTCCACGGGATGGCATTCGACGGACCTTTTGCCAGTATGGAGGCCGAAATGGAACTGGTGAAAACAAACAAAAACCTGGATGGCTATATTTTTTATGAAACAGCCAACATTACAAGATTAAATGACAATGGGCAGCTTGAGGCCAGTCCCGAAGCAGCAAACCTTTTAAAATCATTTAAGCATGCGAATTAAATCAATAATGATCTTCCTGTTATGCGGCCTGATGATCCAGGCCGTTGGCCAGAATAAAATCGTCCTGCCCGAAAGAGGATTGTGCGCGCACCGCGGCGCGATGCAAACCCACCCGGAGAACACGATCCCGGCATTTCGTGCGGCCGTGGAGGCGGGCGCCCATATGATTGAATTTGACGTATGGCTTACAAAGGACAATGAAATGGTTGTGCTTCACGATCCGTCAGTCGACCGCACCACGAACGGCAAAGGGAAGGTTTTGGATTTGACGCTTGCCGAAATTAAAGCGCTCGATGCCGGGAGCAGGAAAGGGACCCGCTTTGCGGGAGAAAAGATACCTACCCTGGGAGAGGTGCTCAATATTATGCCCTGCAATATCTGGCTGAATATTCATTACAAGGGAGCCCCGGACCTGGTGGACAAAGTCGCCCGGCTCGTGGCCGAAAAGGGACGTTTGCACCAGGCTTTTCTGGCCTGTAATATTGCCGCAGCAGCGAATGCAAGGGAAGCGGTGCCGGAAATATTGATCTGCAATATGGAGCGGCAGGAATCAGCACGGGTCTATGTGAACCAAACCATTCATGCCAAAACTGCGTTTATTCAACTGACGAAGTCGGATTACCCGGAGTTTGCAGAGGATGTACAGGCGTTGAAACAGGCCGGGATCAAAGTAAATTACTTCGGTACCGATTCGCCTGAGGAAATAAAAATGTTGTTTGAGGCCGGCGTTGATTTTCCCTTGGTAAATGACATTGTTCATACCGTCGATGTGTTGCGGGAACTGAAAATGAAGCCGGTAAAGCCATTGTTTAATAACTAAATATCAGGAAAATGACAAAAACAGGCAGCTTGTTTGGGATCTTTGCTCTGGCTATGGGCGCTTTGACAGGATGGTCACAGCCGAAGGCAGGTGAGGTGCTCCCTTTGTGGAGCGAAGGTTTTCTGGATATTCACCATATCAATACGGGAAAGGGTGAAGCAGTCTTTTGTATGTTGCCCGACGGAACAACAATGCTGGTTGATGCCGGGGCAACCGGCCGGCCCAAACCCAGGGTCACAGACCCACGGCCGGACGGGAGCCGGACGCCGGGTGACTGGAT
>CAZOYZ010000850.1:1431-1908 GCA_964584045.1 uncultured Prolixibacteraceae bacterium
TTGTTAGGTTCATTATCTATTTGGGTGTTGGGGGATGGGGGTATTGAGAGAGTTTCTTGGGTCAATAAAGAAAAGGATTCATTTATTAATTGTGGTTTTGGAGTTGAAATTGGGGTATCGGCGCTTGATAAAGAAACTGGATTATGTTCTGTTGACCCATTTTCATGATGATCATATGGGAGCATTGTATCCGGGATTAAAAGCCTCTCAAAAAGGGAACTATGTCCTGACCGGGATTACGGAGGTAGGAGAGAACATTCCTTTTTCCAAAATTGTGGATCGCAACTGGCCCGACTACAACTGGCCTGAGCCTCTGAATACGGATGACATACAGAATTACATTCGTTTTGTTAAATGGCAGAAGGAAAACAGGAACATGGAATCGGAGCAGTTTAGGGTAGGAGTGAATGACCAGTTTACTCTGGTGAAGCAGCCGGAGAAGTATCCTGAGTTCGAGATTCGTAATCTTGCTGCCAA
>CAZOYZ010000851.1:0-1906 GCA_964584045.1 uncultured Prolixibacteraceae bacterium
TTTCTTTTTGCTTCCTTTTGCTTGGATCCGGCAAAGAAAAAGGAACCCGCCCTTTCGTGTAAAACATTATCAGAGTTAAAAACCTGATATTCTTATTGTTTTACACGAAAATGATAAAACGGTACCCCGTTTTTACAGCTGTTATGCCGACCCCGCCCTATGGCGTCAGGCTCCCGGAAAGGCGAAACCTTGCGGAAATATGAGTCCTGTGCCATGAAATCAGGCTCAAGGCGTTGAGTCCTGATTTCATACCCTATTAGCGATTAGCGGGGAATTCTTAGGTGCGAGCCGGCACGAACGTGTGGCTTGCCGTTAGTAGATGTCCGTACTTGGTCCAGATCCTTTTATCGACCGCATCCGAGAAATGCGTTGCCTCTTCCGGTAGAATGGTCCTGCTCCGCTCGGACGCCTTGTTCTTGGTGAACTTTCCTTCCTTTTGAATGACCTGGGTGTTGTTCATCGAGATAAGCGTGTACTTACACTTATTGCCGTTAAACCTTACGGCCGGAAACGCCGGATCGCTGCCCTTCAGAATATTTCCCCAGAGAAGGTACTTGTCGTGCTGCGGGGGCTCCTGCCCTTTGTGAACCTCCTGAATAACGCTCCACCCTGCCCTCTCGAATCGGGCAATCGCCTGATCGTTATAGGAACTGGACTTGTTGACATTGGGATTCCGGGAATCGCCGTAGCGGTCCCGGTAAAAGATAATAAGCTTATTGAGGTGGTGCTTGTAGTATTCGGTAAACTGGTCCACCAGGGCGTTAATCATGACATCGTTGGACTGATCCGGCTTGACATAGAATTCATTGATGAAATTATCCACACGGGCCGGCGCTTTGGCGGCAAAGTCAAAGGATCCTTCCTGACCGATGGTAAAAAGGCTGATCGTGGATCCCCAGTCCGGCGCGACTTCCAGTGGCTGCGCCGGATCGCAGTCCTGATCAAACCGGGAATCATGGCTTTCCAGCTTTGCGAAGTTCCAGTTGGTGTCTTCGGCCAGGTCCCGGATGAACCCATCATCGAGTGCATTGAAATACACATGCCGGGATTCATTGATGTGGTAATAGCAGTCCTCGACGGTATCCAGCATGAGGTTCATAATTTCCACCATGAAGGTCAGCAGGTTTTGTTTCTCGTACTCCCTTGCGATGTAGCTCATGCCAACGTTGTCGATGTTGTCGAAGGCGTTGGCCAGAGTGAAGAGTAGTCCTGTCCGAGAAACAAACGGTAGGATCTGCTTGCGCAGTCGTATGGTTTCATTCCAGATCTCTTTAAATAGCTTCGGGTCATGGTCATAATAGGCCGGAATGAGCTCCATTTGCAGCTTGACGATCCGGTTCCAAAGCGGAAACAATTGGATCCCGGCCTCATCATGATAATAGTTGGCAAAGGAAAGCAGCCATTTTTGAGTCTGGGTATATGGCATCGAGGAAACATAATGATACCCGTGATGAAACGGAACAGGTGAAGACGACTGCGTGCCCCAAAGGGTCTCGTTGCCCCGGTTTGTTGGCGAAGTCTCCTGGTCGTACCGCTCCTTGTCAATGGTCAGGGCTTCATCCAGAATTTCATAGTCCACATTGGCGCCGCGCGCAGAGCCGATCCTGTCTTGCGAGAGCATCAGGATGGCGTTCCCGTTGGAAAAGGAAATGAGGTTATCAAACTTCATGACCTTTTCCAATGGCCTGTGAAAGTTCTGCGGCGGCCGGCGACCGACTACATAGTTTTTGTCTTTCTGGTACCCGAGGCTCTCCAAAAACTTGAACGTGGACGGAAGGGTCCGGGTCAGGAGCTGGCCATAGGTCTGGCCCGTCACGGATATCAAGGCTCCGGGCATCTTCCGGTTTACGGTGTGAATATCCCAGCCTACCAGGTAGGATTTCCCGGTCCCACGGCTCCAGATATC
>CAZOYZ010000852.1:0-1900 GCA_964584045.1 uncultured Prolixibacteraceae bacterium
ATGAAGGGGATGCCGGATTTCTGCAAAGGGCATCCCGACTGGCAAGACTCGGAAGCGGGAGTGCCTCACGATCCGTATACCCAGGCTTTTCCTGGTGGGGACAATCGGCTGTCGTTCCCGGTTCTTCCGACGATTATGCCATTCCTCTCGGTGATCATTTTTATCCCGGTTATCGCGAGTTGTGCGACGCTGTTTTACTGATCGATTCAGCAGAGAAAAAGATATCAAGCTCCCGCGGTCATCAGATGATGACTGCCCATCCTTATAAAGATGCCCGGATTCAACAGGCAAATACCAATGCGGAAGAACTTTTTCAGTTAATGAGAACCAGCCGGTATGACCGGTTTTTTGAAGTGGTGGAGCAGGAAGCTTTCAGCCTGCATGCCCTGATGATGAGTTCGTCTCCCCCCTTGATATTACTTAACCCCAACAGTTTGAAGGTAATCGGTAAAATAAGGGATTTCAGGAACCAAACCCGGCTGCCCGTGGGACTAACCATTGATGCGGGACCCAATATTCACTTTCTTTATTTTAAAGAAAATCAGGAGATGATTCATGCGTTTATTGAGTCAGAATTGCTTTCTTTGCTTCAAAATGGGACCTGGTTGAATGATCGCATCGGTAATGGACCCGAGAGAGTGGAATGAATAAAAGACAGGATTCTTTTCCGGCGGGAGGTACTGTCAGTAAACAGAGATTGTTGAATGAAGATATTTTTTGCAAAGCTGTTGTTGTTTGGTGAATATGCATTGATGTTTGGAGCCCGTGCGCTGGCGATACCATTTTTTAAATACAGCGGGCATTTGGACAAGTCCGGTATCACACCGTCAGATCCCGTCAGCAAAAAAAGTTCGGTAGAACTGGAACGATTTGCATCATGGTTTCGTCACGGGCAGCTCAATTCCGGAATGAACTTCCCCCTCGACCTGGATCGCCTTGGTGAGGATATTGCGGGAAATCTTTTTTTCCGGTCAGATATCCCGCCCGAATACGGTATCGGAAGTTCCGGGGCACTGTGTGCCGCACTTTTCCATGAATACAGTATTTACGGAAAAAATTTGCTGCAGGTGTGCAAAAGGCACAGCCTGCCTGAAGCATTGAAGAATGACTTTTCGGTGATGGAATCTTATTTTCACGGAAGGAGTTCCGGCCTCGATCCGCTGGTTTCCTTTTTTCATCAGCCGGTTTTGTTCGCAAACAACCACATTTCGGTCCCTTACCTGAGAACCGACCGCCTCCCCTACTCGGTTTACCTGATCGATACAGGGATCTCCGGCGCCACCTCACCGATGGTTGGACGCTTTTTGGAAAAAATGCAGGACCCGGACTTTAAAACTGTTTTCAACCGTGACTACCTGCCGGCAAACGACGGAGTTGTTCATGCCTTTTTGCTGGGAAATCATGACGAATTATTCCGTTATCTTCCGCTGATCACGCGGTTTCAACTGGATTACCTGCCGGAGATGATCCCGCAGGGCTTTACCGATGTCGTGGAGGAACTGATGATCCGTGGAATCTATGTTAAACTTCTGGGGTCGGGCGGGGGAGGCTTTTTGCTGGCCTTCGCTCCCAATGATGCAGATACAGCCCTGCTTCGGAACAGTATGAAGGTGTTTTAGCAGAAAGCTCCGCGGCGCGGGTAAGAAAACAGACACAAGTATCATGTATCAAGACACAAGACTTAAAATTCTAAATTCCAAACTCAGAAACTTGCAGCATGTCTTACAACTGTGTTCAGGGACTTGAAACTTTAAATCGTTTTGACAGCCTGAATAGTGATCTTGGCTTTTGCTTTGCGCCGTTTTTTGATCTGTTTTTTCTTTGGGCTGATCTCAATATTGGAAGAGCCGACACTCATTTCATTTTTCCGAGCCGGATCCGGTTCCAGATACTGATCCAG
>CAZOYZ010000853.1:0-1897 GCA_964584045.1 uncultured Prolixibacteraceae bacterium
CTTTCCCGCTGATCGTAAGCTCAGATAGCTCAGCCCCTCTATGGGCAACGGATTCAATATCTGCAATCAACACTTCTGCCGGTTTCAGCAAAACCGTAATTTCCTTTCCGGTCCCGAATCTTTCTTTCGTTTCACAATTTAACAGCGACAACGGGTCGACGGACTTCACTGTTACATGCTGGTATTGCCCGGAATGATTAAGTAAAAGCAGCAATTTGCGGCCTTCTTTCTGTTTAATATAAAATTCGACATATTTATTATCAATATCAAGGGGTGTTCCCGGTTTCAGTGCCGTATATACTAATTCACAGTTCGTGTGGGGCCAGGGGTTATATGTCTCCGCCAGTCCTGCTTCCAGATTTCCGGCAAAATAAAAGAAGGTGCCTCTCCCAACCGGCTGGCTGAAAAAGACACTTTCCGGCTTCGCCGACTGTGTCCCTTGCAGAGTGGCGGATGAAACAGAAACGATCGGCCGGGCGGGCCAGGCAAATGATGTTTTACGAAATTGAACCGGTGCCGGAACTGACATGGGCATCGCATATTCCATCATTCCAACCGATTCGTTCACAAACATATTAGGATGATCAACTAACGTATCTCCTCCTAAAGTAATGGCTGAGCCAAAATCATTTTCGTAGGATTGGTACACAAGACCACCTTCGGTCAGGTATTTCTGAATTACTTCTTTTGCTTCACCTGAAAGTTTTAATCCCGGAACAAAAACAGCACTTGCATCCGAAGGCACAGGAGTCCCTTCGTAACACAATTTAACATCGAAATGAGCTTGTTTTGCCAGTGAATATGCCGTGATTAACTTGTGCATTGCTGCATTGAAACTCATATCTTCAGGAACGACTATATAACAAACCGGCAGGCAGTCGTCCCAGAATAATCCTAACTCATTTACCGTTTTTATACATTCAGAATACACTGAGGCATATTCTTTTGGTTCATTTTCAGTGGTTAGCAATCCCAGCCGGTATTCAATTTCTTCGAATTTCCCCTGGGCAAAACAATCGTTTGAATACGGAAGGTGCATATCTTTACATTTCACCCGATAGTCCGGATCAATATTATGGGAACTCCACCATAAAAATCCGGCAGCCCCGTCAGCCCAGGTACTGAAATAATTCAGCCGGATATAGGCTCCGATCTTCGATGCAGGCAGCCAGGCTTCAGAGCAACCGATTTCCTGGAGGACAACGGGCTTTCCCATCATCTCGCACCAACTGACAATAAAATTCGGGCTATAGGTTGTCCGTTGTCCGTACCATGGATCCAGTTCACTGGTCCCGTGAAAATAAGGATAGGAGTGCGGCGAAAGGTAATCGGAAGTTTGAGCGATATCCCGTACATCAAAATGAAGATCATAGCCGGTTCCGATCCCGTTGGTTACCAATTTACCGGCAGAATGATTCTTAAATGAAGAATAAACCTGTTTCATCCAGTCCAATACCTGTCCCCGGGTTAAATCGTGAGTCATCCGCTCGGCAAGCACATTGATTTCGTTGCCAAAATCGTAACCCAATACTTCGGGTGAGTCCTGGTAGCGGGTGGCAATGGATTTACAAAGAAATCTCTGTCCCTCAATTATTTTCGGGTCCCGGAACAAATCGCCGACAGCCCATGGGGGGAGAAATACAGCCCCTGACATCCAACCGGTAAGCGGGGCAATCTGCATAGAGATGTTGTGTTCGCCGGCGCTTTCAACCAGCAGGTCGAGTTTTTCCATCACTTTTTCATCCACATTGTTGGCTGTTGGTTGAGTTAAATGCCACAACGGAAAAAAACGGATATGGTTAACGCCGATATTTTGCAAAGCCGCCATATCGGCATTTGCCGTTTCTTTTGAAAGGTTGGGAAGGTTAATCATCCAGCCATCAGAAAGAATATAATT
>CAZOYZ010000854.1:0-1897 GCA_964584045.1 uncultured Prolixibacteraceae bacterium
TTGTATGTCGCCCCGGATGGAGATGACCAGAACGCCGGAACGTTGGCTCAACCGTTGGCTTCTCTCCAAAAAGCGATTGAACTGTGCAGGACGGGAAAGGCCGGAAAAATCGAATTAAGAGGAGGGAATTACTACGCGGCCAGTATAGAACTGACCAGAGAAGATTCAGGCCTGACCATCGACGCTTACCGGGGAGAGAAACCGACACTGTACGGAGGAATTTTGATTACGGACTGGAACAGGGAGGGGAAATTACTATCCAGGAAACTCGAAACAGACTTTGACGTGAGGTTCCTAACCGTAAATAATGAGCCCCGGCCGCGAAGTCGCTTGCCGGAAACCGGAGAGTTTACCCATCTGAATACATGGGATGTTCCCTGGATGTCGACCTCCGGAGGCGGATGGAAGGTCCAGCCAACGCCTGCGCAACTCACGACGATGAAATATGATCCCAAAGACCTGGGAGACTCGTTAACCATCAGGAATGCCGAAGTCACTGTTTTCCATTTCTGGGATGAATCGCAGGTCGGCCTGGAAAGCATCGACAAGGCCAACCATCTGCTGCATTTCAGCTTTCCTTCAACACATCCTCCCGGCGCTTTTGGTACCTGGAAAACAGCGCCCAGAGCCAGAAAATACGTTATTATGAACGTGCGGGAGGGAATGACCAAACCGGGGCAATGGTATTTCGACAAGGAGAACCATACGATCTATTATTGGCCGATGGAAGGAGAAAATCCGGATTCGCTCAATGCTGTCGTTCCCTGTTTCAACCAAAGTGTGCTATTCCGGGATGGTGCGAAAGACATCCGGATCGGGGGACTTTGTTTTTCCACGACTTCAACGCCGCTGGTGAACCCCGGCTACTCGGCCCAGCACATTGGCGGCGCCGTTGCCGGGGAAAAAGCAGAAAACATCACCCTGTCAGGATTAACCATTGAGAACCACGCCGGATGGGGTATCTGCCTCAAAGGAAAAAACATTTCCATCAGGGACTGCATCGTCAGAAATACCGGGGCAGGGGGAATAAACTTTAAAGGCGACCATGTAAATGTGGATCGTTGTCAAATCCATGATGTGGGACTGATTTACAACGGAGCCGTCGGCATCGAAGGTGGCAAAGGGGAACAAAACCGCATTTCGCATTGCGATATTTACAACATTCCCTACTGCGGCATCGGTGGCATCGGGAAAAAGTCGGTCGTATCCGATTGCCTGATCTACAACTTCAAAACCTTTATGCACGACGGGGGCGCCATGTACCAGTTTGCCGGCGACTCTACCGTCTACCGGAACAACGTGGTAATTTGTGATCCTGCAAAAAAGATTGAAGGATGGACCTATTATTTCGATGAGCAGTCGAAAAACTGTATTGCTGAAAATAACCTGGCCTTGAACACAATCGTACCCATGCACAACCACATGGCCAAAAATATTATTTTCAGAAACAACATTTTCATTGATCAGGGGAAACAGGAATTGAGTAACTTTCTATGCTCTGATGTAGTCTTTGAAAAAAATATCGCAATGGCAGACAGCATTTATTTAAAAGCCCCGCGCGAGGGACTGGCCGAAGAAATGAAGTTCGATAGCTCGGACCTGCCGGAACTGAAGCGTTCGTTCATTCATGCCAATGGATTTATCCGCCTGGCAGATAATATTTTCCAAAGCCGGAGACAAAAGATCATACACCAGGAACTGATACTTTATACGCCATATAAAATAGTGGAGGTCGAACCACAGGAGGGAACATTATTTGCTGATCCCATGTTTGAAAACGTAGCTGAAGGCAATTTCGCCTTTAAACCGGACTCGCCGGCAAAGGGAACAGGCATTGTGCAATTGGATTTTTCCGATGCCGGATGTACCGGAAGCTTCAAGCGAGTCTATAAGTCCT
>CAZOYZ010000855.1:0-1896 GCA_964584045.1 uncultured Prolixibacteraceae bacterium
GCCGGCATCGGAAAAATGAGATACTTCGTTTTTCTTTCCTACAATTTCATAGGCGGACTCCTGTGGTGTGCCCTATTTGTATTCGGCGGCTTCCTGTTTGGCAACATCCCCTGGATCAAAGGCCATTTCAGCCTGATCGCGCTGATCATTATTTTTATTTCCATTCTTCCTATCATCAAGGAGGGAATTACATTTTTACTGGCAAAGATTAAAAAGAAATAATACCGGTGCGGTCACCGTGGAGCGTCCCAATTTTGTATTTCGTATTTTTTTTTACCTGTTTCGCTCGGTTTAAGTTATATTTGCCAAATTTTGAATTGCTCAAGACATGTGGAGTTGGTCTGTCAGAATTATTCTGCGTTACCGGGTGGCTATTTTGATAATGACCGGGTTGATTACCGTTTTCATGGGTTACATGGCAACGGGAGTTCAGTTTTCATATGAAATGAACAAGCTTTTGCCCGAAAGCGATTCAACCTATAAAAGTTATGAGGATTTTAAGAGACGATTTGGCGAAGACGGGAGTGTGATTGTTTTAGGGGTCACCCATCCCCGTATTTTTCAATTGGAGGAGTTTAACAAATGGTACGAGCTGGGTAACAACATCAAGAAGCTCGAAGGAATTGAGGAAGTGGTCAGCATTGCGCGTACCGTGATTATTGAGAAGGATACGGTTGCCCGTAAATTTACTTACCGTCCGCTGGTGCAGAAGCAGCCATCCACGCAGGCTGAGGTGGACAGCATCCGCGATGTCCTGTTTTCCATGCCTTTTTACCGGGGACTGCTGTATAACCCCGAAACCAATTCGTACCTGATGGCTGTTACACTGACCAGGGAAAATGTCAATGCGAAAGGACGTATCCGGGTTGTCAATGATATTGCCGGTCTGGTCAAAGAATACCAGAAAACAAGTAATCGTCAGGTTCATTGTTCGGGATTGCCTTATATCAGGACGGTGACCACTACCATGATCAAAGATGAACTGTTCCTTTTTATCATGTTATCGATGCTGATAGCGGCCCTGATCATGTTTTTATTCTTCCGGTCATTCCGGGTGGTCATATCGTCGCTGTTCCTGGTCGGGGTAAGTATTATCTGGGCTGTGGGGATTTTGTCAATCCTGGGTTATAAGATCACGATCCTGACCGGCGTCATTCCGTCGCTGATCGTCATTATTGCGATCGAGAACTGTATTTACATTTTGAATAAATATCATCTTGAATATATCAACCACGGGAACAAGATCAAAGCATTGTCGCGGACCATTCGCCGCATCGGTTTTGCATCGTTGATGACCAATATGGCCACGGCGATGGGTTTTATGGCCTTTATCCTGGTCAACAATAAGATGTTCAGTGAATTCGGGCTGGTGACTTCGATCAATATTATGCTTGAATTCCTGCTGACCATCACCTTGTTCCCGATCTTCCTGAGCTTTATGGATCCCCCGAAGGAAAGGCATACCAGGCATCTTGGGAGTATCTTTTTTGGGAATATTACCGGCCTGGTTGTCGATCTGATCACCCGGCACCGTAAAAAGGTATACCTGGTTTCATTGCTGGTGATCATGATCAGCGGATACGGATTGACCCGGATGAAGACTTCCGGGAAAGTGGTTGATGATTTGTCAAAGCGCGATCCGATCTATGTTGACCTGAAATATTTTGAATCCAACTATGGCGGGGTCATGCCATTTGAGATATCGGTCGACACCAGGAAGCCGAACGGCGTTATGCGGTTGCCGCTACTGAAGAAGATTAACCAGTTACAGGAGCAGATCGGACAATACCCTGAGTTTTCAAAGCCGCTTTCACTGGCCGAAATGATAAAGTTTGCCCGCCAGGCTTTCTATTCGGGCGACCCGGCTAAATATACGCTGCCGTCTGAAATGGAGAA
>CAZOYZ010000856.1:0-1891 GCA_964584045.1 uncultured Prolixibacteraceae bacterium
ATCAGGACGACAAAAAGAATGAAATCTTCTTTTTTGCCAATGCACATATGCACAACGCACACCAGACGCGGATCAGGTTCTCTGAAGAAATTACCGGAAAGCGGTATGGCTGGATCTGGGATGCGGAAAGCGGGGAACGGTTTCGGATCAGTTTGCAGGACGGGCAGTTCGACCTGAACCTGGGACCGGCAGAATCGCGGATCATCCTGTTTGACCGGGAGAAAAAGGGTCCGCAGTGGAATCCGGTTCCTGCATCGGGTTCGGGGAGCAATACCTTGAAAAACTGGAAGGTGGAGCTTCGACACAGCCTGCAAAACCAGGTGAAGACCATGCAGATGGATGAACTGAAAGATCTGAAAGACACGGAACATGTCAACTTCACGGGAACCGCAGTTTATAAAAGCACCATCGACGCCACGGCAAACCAGCCGCTCTGGCTCAACCTGGGTAAAGTATGGGGCGTTTCGGAACTGTTTGTGAACGGCAAATCGTGCGGCGTGAAATGGTACGGTAACCGGATTTACCCGATCGGAGCGTTCCTGCAGGCCGGACAAAACCAGATTGAAGTTCATGTGACCACCATCATGGGCAATTACATGCGCACCATGACCGATAACAAGGTTGTTCAGCGGTTTATTAACCGGAAAAGCGGTCCGCAGGAAATCCAGCCGATGGGGCTCATTGGTCCGGTAACACTTTATTAGTCATCAAATAATCTATCAAAAGATGAACAGATTTATCATTACCTTATTGATACTTGCGCTATCCGGTCCGTTGCATCTGGCCGCGAAAGACTACAATGCCTCCCTGTTTGGCATCAAGTCGAACGGGACCACGCTGAATACCACGGCCATTCAAAAGGCGATCGATTACATCCACGAAAACGGCGGCGGACAGCTCGTATTTTTCGTGGGCCGGTATCTGACCGGTTCGCTCGAGCTGAAATCGAACGTGACCATTCATTTGAAGGAGGGAGCGATCCTGGTAGGGTCAACCAATATTTACGATTATAATATCGGGTCGCCATACAATGCGCTGGTATGGGCTGTGAAGGCCGACAGCATCGGGATCACCGGAAAAGGCGTGATCGACGGACAGGGGCGTGAAGTGGCCTACAACCTGATCGATCAGATCCATAAAGGGATCCTGCAGGATGAGATGAAGCTGGACCGGCCCGCAAAACGCAGGCCCAGGGGCATTTGCTTCAGGGAATGCACCAACGTGAGTGTGTCGGGGATCCTGATTAAAAATTCGGCCGACTGGGTACAGCTGTACGATCAGTGCGAGAATCTGGTGATCGACGGGATCACGGTCGACAGTAAGGCCTTTTGGAATAACGACGGATTGGATGTGGTCGACTGCCGGAATGTAAAAATCATCCATTCATTTTTCGATGCCAGCGACGATGCCATCTGTTTTAAATCGCACGATGCCACAAAAATATGTGAGAACGTGGAAGTGCGGAATTGTGTGGCCCGGTCGAGCGCCAACGGCATCAAATTCGGTACGGTGACCTCGGGCGGATACCGCAACTTCAAAATCATCAATAATAAAGTGTACGACACCTTCCGGTCGGCCATTACCATTGCCACGCCTGATGGCGGACTTGTTGAAAATATCCTGGTCGACAGCCTGAATGCCTACAACACGGGGAATGCCATTTTTCTTCGCATCGGCGCCCGTTGGAACAAGGGGCGCACGGGGAGTATGAATAACATTACCATTCAGAACATGTACGCGGAGATTCCGGCGGGCAAACCCGATGCGGGCTATTCGTATGAAGGCCCTGTCGAAGACCTGCCTCGCAATCTTTCACCCGCATCAATCGTCGGCCTTCCCGGCCAGGACATTACCGGGGTTACCCTGAAAAACATTCAGATCGTGTATGGAG
>CAZOYZ010000857.1:0-1888 GCA_964584045.1 uncultured Prolixibacteraceae bacterium
ATCAGGACGACAAAAAGAATGAAATCTTCTTTTTTGCCAATGCACATATGCACAAGGCGCACCAGACGCGGATCAGGTTCTCTGAAGAAATTACCGGAAGGCGGTATGGCTGGATCTGGGATGCAGAAAGCGGTGAGAGGTTCCGGATCAGCTTGAACGACGGGCAGTTCGATCTGGACCTGGGGCCGGCAGAGTCGAGGATCATCCTGTTTGACCGGGAGAAAAAGGGTCCGGAGTGGAAACCGGTTCCTGTATCGGGATCGGGGAGCAGGACCTTGAAAAACTGGCAGGTGGAGCTTCGCCACAGCCTGCAAAACCAGGTGAAAACAATGCAAATGGACGAACTGAAAGATCTGAAAGACACGGAGCATGTCAACTTCACGGGAACCGCGGTTTATAAATGCACCATCGAAGCCACGGCAAACCAGCCGCTCTGGTTCAACCTGGGCAAAGTATGGGGTGTTTCGGAACTGTTCGTGAACGGCAAGTCGTGCGGCGTGAAATGGTACGGTAACCGGATTTACCCGATCGGAGCGTTCCTGCAGGCCGGACAAAACCAGATTGAAGTTCATGTGACCACCATCATGGGCAATTACATGCGCACCATGACCGATAACAAGGTTGTTCAGCGGTTCATTAACCGGAAAAGCGGTCCGCAGGAAATCCAGTCAATGGGGCTCATCGGTCCGGTAACACTTTATTAGTCATCAATTAATCTATCGAAAGATGAACAGATTTATCATTACCTTATTGATACTTGCGCTTTCCGGTCCGTTGCAGCTGGCCGCGAAAGACTATAATGCCTCCCTGTTTGGTATCAAATCGAACGGGACCACGCTGAATACGACGGCCATTCAAAAGGCGATCGATTACATCCACGAAAACGGCGGCGGGCAGCTCGTGTTTTTCGTGGGCCGGTATCTGACCGGTTCGCTCGAGCTGAAATCGAATGTCACGATTCATCTGAAGGAAGGCGCTATTCTGGTCGGATCACCCAATATTTACGATTATAATATCGAGTCGCCATACAATGCGCTGGTATGGGCCGTGAAGGCCGACAGCATCAGGATCACCGGGAAAGGGGTTATCGACGGGCAGGGACGCGAAGTGGCCTACAACCTGATCGATCAGATCCATAAAGGGATCCTGCAGGATGAGATGAAGCTGGACCGGCCCGCAAAACGCAGGCCCAGGGGCATTTGCTTCAGGGAATGCACCAACGTGAGTGTGTCGGGGATCCTGATTAAAAATTCGGCCGACTGGGTACAGCTGTACGATCAGTGCGAGAATCTGGTGATCGACGGGATCACGGTCGACAGTAAGGCCTTTTGGAATAACGACGGATTGGATGTGGTCGACTGCCGGAATGTAAAAATCATCCATTCATTTTTCGATGCCAGCGACGATGCCATCTGTTTTAAATCGCACGATGCCACAAAAATATGTGAGAACGTGGAAGTGCGGAATTGTGTGGCCCGGTCGAGCGCCAACGGCATCAAATTCGGTACGGTGACCTCGGGCGGATACCGCAACTTCAAAATCATCAATAATAAAGTGTACGACACCTTCCGGTCGGCCATTACCATTGCCACGCCCGATGGCGGGATGGTAGAAAATATCCTGGTCGACAGCCTGAATGCCTACAACACGGGGAACGCCATTTTTCTCCGCATCGGCGCCCGCTGGAACAAGGGGCGAACAGGTAGTATGAATAACATTACCATTCAGAACATGTACGCGGAAATTCCGGCCAGGAAACCCGACGCCGGCTATTCGTATGAAGGCCCTGTTGAAGACCTGCCGCGCAATCTTTCACCCGCATCGGTTGTCGGACTTCCCGGCCAGGACATTACCGGGGTTACCCTGAAAAACATTCAGATCGTGTATG
>CAZOYZ010000858.1:0-1886 GCA_964584045.1 uncultured Prolixibacteraceae bacterium
AGGTGAAAAGCTGTGGTTTAATCCGGAGAAGGGTGCCTTGCCTTTGAATCCGGATGCGGTACCCCGGCAGTGAAAACATGGGCCGACAGCCTTAACAAGCAATTTATCCTGCCCGGAATTTGTTTTCATGGAATTTATGTCTATCTATGTGTTCTGTGTGGTCCAGATTATGACAACTTTTCCGTCCCATATCATCCTGAACGGCCGGAGTATTCCCGTCACCTCCCTTATTCACAGCCGCGGCCCGGCAACCGGGTGGGAAAAGGAATGGCTGGACTTCCTGTCGGAATGGTATGCGGGGGATGATTCGATCGTGGTGAATACATCAGGAAGCACCGGGAATCCAAAGACGATCAGGCTGCCGAAAGAATTTGTCGCCGCCAGTGCCAGGCGAACGTTGCTTTATTTCGGGCTGAAAGAAGGCGACCGGGTGCTGCATTGCCTGCCCTCCCGCTATATTGCAGGAAAGCTGATGATCGTGAGAGCTCTGCTTGGCCAACTCGACCTGTACGTAACCGATCCATCCACCACCTTCGGCTTTCTGAAGGACGAGGCTTTTCAGTTTGCTGCCATGGTGCCGAATCAGGTTTCCAAAATACTGGACCGTGAAGATGGTGCCAACAGGCTGCAACACATTCGGAAACTCCTCATCGGGGGAGGAAGCGTACCTGCTGCACTCCGGGAAAGGCTGCAACCGCTGTCGACCGAAAGCTACTCAAGCTATGCCATGACCGAAACAGCCACTCATATCGCCCTCCATAAGATCAACGGAGAATGGGCTGGCGATGATTATCACTGTATGGAAGGGATCCGCGTGAGCCTGTCACCGGAAGGCTGCCTGAGGGTGCATGTTCCGGGACTGGAAGGGGAGTACCTGCAAACCACCGATCTGGCTGAATTAAAGGACCACACCACGTTCCGCATCCTGGGGCGGGCCGACCACGTGATCATTTCAGGCGGAATGAAGTTTTTGCCTGAGCAAATCGAGCAAAAACTTGAAAAGTCAATCGCGCAGGCTTTTATGATCTCCTCCCTGCCCGATGAAAGGCTGGGGCAACAGATCGTTCTGGTGGTTGAAGGAAAAGAAGATCCGGAAGTGATCCCGGCTTTAAACGAGATTTGCCGGCAGCATCTCACAACGTATGAACGCCCCCGGCAAATCCGCTTTTTCGCTAAATTGCCCCGCACGCCAAACGGCAAATTGCAGCGGGGAATCATTGACTTGCAGTTGAAGAACTCGTGAGTCATCTGCGGGGAGTCGCGACTCCGGAAACAACAATGGAAGCGGCATCCGGCCGCTGACTCCCGGTTGCGGGTTACAATTTAATGGTTTAACAGTTTCGCTTTTCTGTGCCTAAGTGTTGGCTATTACCTGTTGCACGCTTCAATAAATTGTTTTGCGGCAGCTTCAATTTCGGCATCCGTCGCATTGATGTTTATGCCCCAGCCTGCGCCAAGTCCCCCGTCAACCACTCCAATACTGATGTTCATCGCCCGGCTCAAAATATCGTCAGTCCTCGGGTAGGAACCTTTGGTATGTGGTTGCCCGGCGTCTTTGAGATACCTCAGGACATGCTCCATGTTGGCATACACATGCCATCCGCTCTGGTCGACTGTTTTCGACCCCAAAGCTTTCGAGACCTTCACTGCTTTTTCGCGGCTGTCAAAAATTACCGTGCAAAGTGTGGCGGCATCCCCTCCATCCGGATCATTCAATACCCTGAATTTAAATCCTTTCGTCTCTGAGATCAGGCTTTTGAATTTACTCCTTTTCTCACGAAGTGTCCCGACAATCTTATCGATTTTCCTCAACTGTGCAAGTGCCACGGCACCGGTAATTTCGTTCATCCTGAAATTTAACCCGAGGATGCTGCGCGCGCCCACTT
>CAZOYZ010000859.1:0-1882 GCA_964584045.1 uncultured Prolixibacteraceae bacterium
CCTTTACATTCTTTGCTGACGGTTACCCGGGAGTGGTATACCTGCAATCGGAGAAAGGATTTCTGCTTCCGCGAATGAAACCGCTTAGCCCGTTTTTTCTTTGCGGACAGATGATCGAACCTTATGAACTCTCGGTACGGACCCCCTATTTGATGATTGTCTTTCAGCTATACCCTTTTGCTGCCAGGTTGTTATTTGATGTCGACTCCAAAAAAGGGAAATCCCGGTTCGGGCCGGTTCCAGAAATGGAAACCCTCCTTTTGATTGGGATAAACCCGGAAACTGGACAGCGGTTTTAGATGGCATCCAAAAAGCTTACGTCAGCTATTATCCCGACTTCATGGCTCCCGGGGCCCTGAACAAAATCGGACGGTTTGTGGAGACGGCAAAAAGTTCGGGGGTTCAGCAACTGGTATTCCTTTCCGGAAGGGGCGAGAAAGAGGCCGGGGAAGCTGAAAGGGTCGTGACCAACTCAGGATTGCACTGGACAGTTGTGAGGTCCAGTTGGTTCATGCAGAATTTTAGCGAATTCTTTTTTTCTCGATAATATTTTGGGTGGCTGTCTCGTTTTACCGGAACAAAAAGCCTTAGAGCCTTTCGTCGATCTTGACGACCTCGCCGATGTGGTGGTTGAAGCGCTGACGGACGATCGGCACAAGGGGGAGATCTATGAACTGACGGGCCCTGAATTGTTGTCTTTCAAAGATACCACCCGTATGATTTCGGAAGCAATAAACAGGCCTGTCGGGTATGAAGAAGCGGATATGGATGGATACACAAAAATGCTTCGTGATTATCAGGTTCCGGAAGACATTATCTGGCTCATGCAATATCTGTTTCGCGAAGTACTGGATGGAAGAAACGAATCGATCACTCACGATATTGAAAAAGTGACCGGCCGCAAACCGGCTACTTTCGGCGAATATGCGATTAAAGCCAGTCGAACCGGGGTTTGGAACATTTAAAATTAAATAACAAAAACAGCAGAAAATGAGCACAACAAAGATCACCGTGGGAACAACCGTCAAAGCACCGGTTGAAAAAGTATGGGAAACCTATACCTCCCCGAAACACATTGTAAAGTGGAACAGCGCATCCGATGACTGGCATACCACAAAGGCCGAGAATGACTTGCGAACCGGCGGCAAGTTCCTTTCGAGGATGGAAGCCAGGGACGGCAGCGCAGGTTTCGACTTTGAAGGCGTATATGATGAGGTAAAAAGAAACGAACTTATCGCCTACACCATGGCAGATGGAAGAAAAGCGGAAATCATTTTTACGGCTGAAAATAATGAAACCGGGATGAAGGTTGTATTTGATGCTGAAACTGAAAACCCGGTTGAAATGCAAAGGGAAGGATGGCAGGCAATTCTGGACAATTTTAAGCTATATACCGAAGCAAGCTGACCAAAGAACCACAGCTATTCGATTGCATAAAATGTGGTATTTGAATCAGGCACATCAGCCAGGCACTTCATCGTGGTGCTGAACGTGAAACGAAGCCGCCGGTTTTTCACCAGCGGCTTCTGAATCAAAAGGTTTGGAATATCGATGGGATGGCTGCAAAACAACGCCGGTAAAACAGAGCAATTCGAAGCGTGGTTAAAAGAAAATCCGGCTCATTTGTAATAGGGTTCACGTATCATGCTGTTAAGAGTTCCACTTTATATCTCCTGGCCCGGATGTCCTGGCACCCTGAAAAACTTGTCAGTTACCGGGCTATACCAGACATCATGTTCCTTACCATGGCTTACGAAGTAACAACCGATTTTAGAAGCTTTCTTAAGAAACTCTGATGTTTTATTGGCGGGGAAAAGAAGCCAACAGACAGATTAAACACCCGGAGAATTCGGCGTCAGCGGTGAAAAACCAGTCCTACCGT